>NZ_BAAHAF010000089.1:0-35080 GCF_054777815.1 Angustibacter speluncae
CGCCTTGCCGCCCGCGGGCTTGCCCTGGCCGGCGCGGCCGGACCCGGCCGGCGTCCGACGGGCGCCGCCCTTGCCGCCGGCGCCGCGGTCGGCGGGAGGACGCGGGCTCACGCCGTGCCCTCCGCCAGCTCGTCCAGCACGTCGGCGTCCGGCAGGTAGGGGGCGAGGGCGGGCAGCTCGTCGAGGCTGCCCAGGCCCATGCGCTCGAGGAAGGTGGTGGTGGTGCCGTACAACGTGGCTCCGGTCGTCTCGTCCGTACCGACCTCGGTGACGAGGCCTCTCGTCGTCAGCGTACGCACCACGCCGTCGACGTTCACACCGCGCACCGCCGAGACGCGGGCGCGGCTCACCGGCTGGCGGTAGGCGATGACGGCGAGCGTCTCGAGCGCGGCCTGGGTGAGCCGCGCGGTCTGGCCGTCCAGGACGAACCGCTGCACCACCGGCGCGAGCGCGGGACGGCTGTAGAACCGCCACCCGCCGGCGACCTCGCGCAGCTCGAAACCGCGCAGCTGCTCGTCGTACTCGGCCGAGAGCTCGACCAGCAGCTCGCGCACCCGCTCGCGCGGCAGCACCAGCGCGGCCGCGAGCTGCACCTCGCCGACCGGCTCGTCGACGACCATCAGGACGCCCTCGAGCGCGGCGCGGGCACCGCCGGGCAGCACCTCGAGGTCGAGCCCCTCCTCGACGGGCGGGCCCGCCTCGGGCGCAGGCTCCTGGGGCGCAGGGGCATCGGGCTGGTGCTCGGTCACTGCGGGTCTCCGTCCTGCGGCGGGGCGTCGGGCTCCGCCGGGTCGTCCTGGTCGAACTCGTCGCTCACGGCGACGTCGCCCTCCTCGGCGCCGGTCCACCGCACGGTGAGCTCGCCGAGGGCGTCGGCCTGCTCGAACGTGACCGCCGCCTCGCGGAACAGCTCGAGCAGGGCGAGGAAGCGGGCGACGACGACGAGGGTGGAGTCGGCATCGGCCACGAGGTCGCGGAAGGTCGCCACACCGCTGCGCCGCATCCGCACGACGATCAGGTCGGCCTGCTCGGCGACGCTCACGCGGGCGCCGTGCAGGTGGTCGAGCCCGACCTGCGGCGGCGCGGAGGGCCGGGTCAGTGCCCGGGCCGCCAGCTGGGCCAGCTGCTCGGGCGTGAGCGCGAACACCAGCTCGGGCAGCAGGCCGGCGAGGTGCGGGTCGAGCGAGACCGCCCGCGGCGCGCGGCGTCCCGCGGTCGCGAGCCGCTCGCCCAGCACGCCGGCCACCTGCTTGTACGCGCGGTACTGCAGCAGCCGCGCGAACAGCAGGTCGCGCGCCTCGAGCAGCGCGAGGTCCTCGGCGTCCTCGACCTGGCCGGACGGCAGCAGCCGCGCGGCCTTGAGGTCGAGCAGCGTCGCCGCCACGACCAGGAACTCGCTGGCCTGCCCGAGGTCGAACGCGACGCCGTCGCGGCGGATGTGGGCGATGAACTCGTCGGTGACGGCGGCGAGCGCGACCTCGGTGATGTCGAGCTGGTGCTTGGCGATCAGGCTGAGCAGCAGGTCGAACGGGCCGGAGAAGTTCTCCAGGTGCACCTCGAACGCGGGGGTGCCCGGACGGACCGACGCGGCCTCCGACGCCCCGGGCGGGACCTCGGGTGCGGTGGCGGGAGGGGTGGTGCTCACGAGGGAGGACGCGGGGACCCGCGGGTCAGGCGACCTTGCCGCGGGCGACCAGCTCGCGGGCGAGCTGGCGGTACGCCTCGGCCCCGGCGTGGCCGGACGCGTAGCGGGTGATCGGCGTGGCGACGACGGACGCCTCCGGGAACTTCACGGTGCGGCCGATGACGGTGTGGAACACCTGGTCGCCGAAGGCCTCGACGAGCCGCTGCACCACCTCGCGGCTGTGCAGCGTGCGGGCGTCGTACATGGTGGCGAGGATGCCGTCGAGCTCGAGCCGCTCGTTCAGGCGGTCCTGGATCTTCTCGATGGTCTCCATCAGCAGCGCCACGCCGCGCATGGCGAAGAACTCGCACTCCAGCGGGATCAGCACGCCGTGCGCGGCGGTGAGGGCGTTGACGGTCAGCAGGCCCAGCGAGGGCTGGCAGTCGATGAGCACGACGTCGTACTCGTCCTCGACCGGCCGCAGCACCCGCCCGAGGATCTGCTCGCGGGCGACCTCGCCCACGAGCTGCACCTCGGCGGCGGACAGGTCGATGTTGGCCGGCAGCAGGTCGAGCCCCGGGACGTCGGTGGTGCGCACGACGTCGTGGATGTCGACGCCGCGCTCCATCAGCAGGTTGTAGACCGTCAGGTCGAGCTCGTGCGGGTTGCTGCCGAGGCCCACCGACAGGGCGCCCTGGGGGTCGAAGTCGACGAGCAGCACCCTGCGGCCGTACTCGGCCAGGGCCGCGCCGAGGCTGATGGTCGAGGTGGTCTTGCCGACCCCGCCCTTCTGGTTGCACATGGCGATCACGCGCGCGGGGCCGTGGCCCTTGAGCGCCTTGGGCGAGGGGAACCTCGGGAGCGGTCGACCGGTCGGACCGAGGCCGGCCTCGGCGGGCTCCGCCGGGGCGGAGCCGGACGTCGTGCTGCTCACGGGTGGGATCAGCCTCTGGGTGCTCGGGGGTGGTCGTCGGTCGTCAGGCGTCGGTCGCGGCGACCCTATCTCAGCGGGCCCGCGGGTGGGCCCCGGCGTAGACCTCGCGCAGCCGGTCGATCGTGACCAGCGTGTAGACCTGCGTGGTGGTCACCGAGGCGTGCCCGAGCAGCTCCTGCACCACCCGGACGTCTGCCCCGCCCTCGAGCAGGTGCGTCGCGAACGAGTGCCGCAGCGTGTGCGGCGACACGTGGCCCCCCACGCGCGCCCGGTCGGCCGCCGCGCGCAGCACGTTCCAGGCGCTCTGCCGCGACAGCCGTCCGCCCCGGGTGTTGAGGAAGACGGCGGGGCCGCCGGCCCCGGACGTCGCCAGCGCCGGTCGTGCCCGCACGACGTAGGCCTGCAGCGCGCGGACGGCGTACGACCCGAGCGGGACCACCCGCTCGTTGCCGCCCTTGCCCAGCAGCCGCACGGCCGCTCCCCCGGCGGCGGCGGCCGGCGCGCCCTCGTGCACCTGCGGCGGCAGGTCGTCGAGGTCGAGCCCGACGGCCTCGCTGATCCGCGCGCCGGTGGCGTAGAGCACCTCGAGCAGCGCCCGGTCGCGCAGGGCGGACGGCGTGTCGCCGACCGAGGCCGCCTCGAGCAGGCGGCGCACCTCGTCGACCGAGATCGCCTTGGGCAGCCGCCTGGGCGCGGCCGGTGGGCGGACGTCGTCCGAGGGGTCGGTGGGCGTGACACCCTCCCGCGCGAGGAACCGGTGCCAGCCCCGGACGGCGACCACCGTGCGCGCCGCGGACGTGGCGGTCAGGACCGGCCGGCCGTCGTCGCCGGTGCGCAGCGCGGCGAGGAAGTCCGCCACGTGCTGCGGCTGCACCGCGCCCGGCTCGTCCACGCCGCGCGCGGCGAGGAACGCGACGTACCGGTCGAGGTCGCGCCGGTACGCGGCCAGCGTGTTGCCGGCCAGCCCGCGCTCGACCTCGAGGTGCTCGAGGTACCCGCGCAGGTGCCGCCGGACCGTCTCGGACGGGACCGGCGGCGCCTGCGGCGCGGGCTCCTCGGTCCTCACCGTCAGGCCAGCACCTCCGCCGGGTCGACCGCGTCGATGCCGTGCGCCTCGCCGACGGGGACGTTGGTGAGACGTCCGGCGTGCGTGTTCAGGCCGAGCGCGAGCGAGCGGTCGTCGCGGCACGCGTCCTGCCAGCCGCGGTTCGCCACCCGGACCGCGTAGGGCAGCGTCGCGTTCGTCAGCGCGTAGGTCGAGGTGTTCGGCACGGCGCCGGGCATGTTGGCGACGCAGTAGAACACCGAGTCGTGCACCTCGTACGTGGGGTCGGCGTGCGTGGTGGCGTGCGAGTCCTCGAAGCAGCCGCCCTGGTCGATCGCGATGTCGACCAGCACCGAGCCCGGCTTCATCTGCGACACCAGCTCGTTGGTGACCAGCTTCGGCGCCGCGGCACCGGGGATGAGCACGGCGCCGATGACCATGTCGGCCTCGAGCACCTGCTGCTGGATGGCGAGCTTCGACGACGCCAGGCCGTGGACCCGGTTGTTGTACCGCCAGAACGACATCCGCAGCTTGTCGAGGTCGGTGTCGAGCAGGGTGACGTCGGCGCCCATGCCGAGCGCGATGTTCGCCGCGTTCTGGCCCGAGACGCCGGCGCCGATGATGACCACCTTGGCGTTGGCGACGCCGCCGACGCCGCCCATCAGCACGCCGCGCCCACCCTGGGCCTTCATCAGCGAGTGCGCGCCGACCTGGGGCGCGAGGCAGCCGGCGACCTCGGACATCGGGTACAGCAGGGGCAGGCCGCCGGAGGGCAGCTGCACGGTCTCGTACGCGATCGAGGTGACGCCGCGCGCCAGCAGCTCGTCGGTGAGCGGCCGGTCGGCCGCCAGGTGCAGGTAGGTGAAGAGGGTGAGCCCCTCCCGCATCCGGTGGTACTCCTCGGCGACGGGCTCCTTGACCTTCAGCACCATGTCGACCGAGCCCCACACGTCGTCGGCGGACGGCAGCAGCGTCGCGCCGGCGGCGGTGTACTCCTCGTCGGGGATCTGCGACCCCAGGCCGGCGCCCTGCTCGACGACCACCTCGTGGCCGTGCTGGACGAGCTCGTGCACACCCACCGGGGTGATCGCGACGCGGTACTCGTGGTTCTTGACCTCGCGGGGGATCCCGACCTTCACAGCGCAGCCTCGTCCTTCGGGGTCGTGCCGCGGCGCTGCCTGGTCGCTGCCTGGTCGCTCGCGCGCGGACGTCGGTGGTGCGCCGGACGTCGTCGGCCGGCGCAGGTCGGGACGCGAGCACCTCCGCGGCGTGCGCGCCGCGTCGGCACCGCCCCCGGCCCGGGGCGAGCATAGTGTCGGACCGCCACCACCTCGCGGACCCCGGCGGGTGGACGGCAGGGGGACGGCCCGACGACCCGCCCGGACGACCCGCCCGACGACGGAGGACCACCCCATGCCGGTACTGACCGCCCTCACCGCCCCGTACGCCCGCACACCGGGCAGGGCGGCGTGGCAGGTGCTCGGCGACGTGCTGCTCGTCGTCTGGGTGTGGCTCTCCTGGCAGGCCGGCCAGGCCGTCGGGTCGGCGGTGCGCACCCTCGCCGAGCCGGGGCGGCGCCTCGAGGAGGGCGCCGACGGCGTCGCTGGAGGGCTCGCCGACGCGGCCGAGACCGCCCGGCGGGTGCCGCTGGTCGGCGACGACCTGTCGACCCCGTTCACCTCGGCGGGCGACGCCGCCGAGGCGATCGCCGCCGCCGGCCGGCGGCAGGTCGAGGTGGTCGAGGACGTCGCGACCGTCCTCACCCTGGTCGTCGTCGCCGTCCCGGTGCTGCTCGCGCTGGCGCTGTGGCTGCCCGGCCGGGTCCGCTTCACCCGGCGCGCGGTGGCCGCCCGGCGCTTCGTCGACGCCGACGCCGACCTCGCGCTGTTCGCCCTGCGCGCCATGGCGAACCAGCCGATGCACAAGCTCGCCCGGGTCAGCCAGGACCCCGTGACGGCGTGGCGGAGCGGCGACGTCGAGGTCGTGCGCGCGCTGGCCGAGCTCGAGCTGCGCGACTGCGGCCTGACCCTGCCGCGGCGGGCGGTGACGGCCGCGTGACCCCGCCGGTGCGCACGGCCTGGGTCCTCGGCGGTGGCGGCGTCCTCGGCGCCAGCGAGGTCGGCATGGCCAAGGCCCTCGCCGCGGCGGGCATCCGTCCGGACGTGGTGCTCGGCACCAGCATCGGCGCGATCAACGGCGCCGCGCTCGCCCGCGACCCCGGGCCGGACGGTGTGCGCGAGCTGGAGGCGTGGTGGTCCGACGAGGCGACCTCGGCGTTCTCGAGCGCCCCGCTCGACCGGCTGCGGACGATGACGCGCACGGCCCTGCACACCGGCGCCGGACTGCGGGGCCTGCTCGAGCGCACGTTCGGCGACGCCTCTGTCGAGGACCTCGGCGTGCGCTTCGAGTGCTGCGCCGCCTCGATCGAGCGTGCTGCCGAGCACTGGTTCACCGACGGACCCCTCGTGCCGGCGGTGATGGCCTCGTGCGCCGTCCCCGGCCTGTTCCCGCCGGTGCGGGTCGGCGACGAGCACTACGTCGACGGCGGCCTGGTGAACTCGATCCCCGTCTCCCGTGCGGCCGACCTCGGCGCCACCACCGTCTACGTCCTGCAGGTGGGGCGGATCGAGCGGCCGCTGGCCGCGCCCACCCGTCCCTGGGAGGTCGCCACCGTCGCCTTCGAGATCGCGCGGCGGCACCGCTTCGCCCGCGACCTCGCCGACCTCGGCGACCGCGTCACGGTGCACGTGCTGCCGACCGGGGACGAGCGCACCCCGCTGACGAACCTGCGGTACCGGTCGACGGCCGGCACGGCCCGGCGGATCGAGCTCGCGCACCGCGCCACCAGCGAGTACCTCGAGTCGGCCGCCGACGCAGGACCCGCTGCGGGAGAGGGAATCTGAGCGTGCTGCCGCCCCGGTGGTTCCGGCGCCTGGTGATGGCGCCGGCGGTGGTCGTCGGCACGGTGCTGCTGCTCGGCGCGCTCCCGCTCGCGCTGCTCGTCGCGGGCATCGCGTCGCCGCTGATCCCGGGACGGTGGCGCCCGCTGCGCGTGCTGTGGATGGTGGTGCTCTACCTCTGCCTCGAGTCCGCCGCGCTCGTCGTCCTGTTCGTGCTGTGGGTCTGCTCGGGGTTCGGTGCACGCATCCGGACGCCGCGGTTCGAGCGCGCGCACTACGACCTGGCCGAGTGGCTGCTGAAGTTCCTGTTCGCCGAGTGCCAGCGGGTGCTCAAGGTGGAGGTGTCGGTCGAGGGGCCCGAGCCGTCGCACTTCTCGGGACGCCCGCTGCTGGTGTTCTCCCGGCACGCGGGCCCGGGTGACTCGTTCCTGATGGCCCACGCGCTGCTGTCCTGGTACGACCGCGAGCCGCGGATCGTGCTGAAGGACGCGCTGCAGTGGGACCCGCTGGTCGACACCCTGCTCTCCCGGCTGCCCAACCGGTTCATCCGCCCCGGCGGCGAGGGGCGCGGCACCGGGCCGACCGCGGTGCAGCAGATCACCGAGCTGGCGACCGGGCTGGACGACGACGACGCCTTCCTGATCTTCCCCGAGGGCGGCAACTACACCGACCGGCGGCGCGCCCGCGCGATCGCGAGGCTGCGCGAGAAGGGGATGCTGGACGAGGCCGAGAAGGCCGAGCGGATGCGGCACGTCCTGCCGCCGCGTCCCGGCGGCGTGGGCGCGGCGCTGGACGCGGCGCCCGGCGCCGACGTCGTGTGGGTGGCGCACAGCGGCCTCGACCACGTCGTCACCGTCGGCGACATGTGGCGCGCCCTGCCCCTCGACACCCGCATCACGATGCGGTGGTGGCAGGTGCCGGCCGACGAGGTGCCGCACGACGAGCAGGAGCGCTCCGACTGGCTGTACGCGTGGTGGCGGCGCATCGACGACTGGGTCGGCGAGCAGCGCGAGCGCCGCGGGGACCTCTGACGTGCCCGCCCGCGCCCCGCAACCGGTCGCCGGCACCTACGAGATCGACACGGGCACAGCGGTCCTCGTACGGCATCACGACGACCCCGGGTTGTGGACGCTCGAGGTGAACGGCGTGCCCTCGTCGTCGCTGCGGCCCGACGAGCCGCAGGTGCTGGAGTTCGAGTACCTGCAGCAGATGGCCGACGTGCTCGACGCGCTCCGGCCCGAGCCCGCGCCGCTGCGGGTCCTGCACCTCGGCGGCGCCGGGTGCGCGCTGCCGTGGGCGCTGGCGGTGCGGCGTCCCCGCTCGGAGCAGGTGGTGCTCGAGCTGGACGCCCGGCTCACCGTCCTGGTGCGCTCCTGGTTCGCGCTCCCCCGGTCCCCGGCGCTGCGGCTGCAGGCCGCCGAGGCCGGTGCCGGTCTGGCGGGCCGGCGCGACGCGAGCGCCAACGCCGTGGTCCGCGACGTCTTCGCCGGCGACACCACCCCCGACCACCTGCGCACGGCCGCGTTCCTGGAGCAGGTACGGCGTGTGCTCGTGCCGGGCGGCGTCTACCTGGCGAACGTCGCCGACGGCCCGCCGCTGCGCGACCTCCGTGCCGAGGTCGCCACCGCCCAGCAGGCGTTCGCGCACGTCGCCGTGCTCGCCGAGACCGCGGTGCTGCGCGGGCGGCGGCACGCGAACGCCGTGCTGGTCGCGTGCGACGACCCCCTCGACCCCGCCGCGCTGCACCGCGCCGCCCGGGGTCAGGGCGTCTCGTCCACCGCGCTCGTGGGCGAACGGCTCCGCCGGTTCGTCGCCGGGGCCGCACCGCTGGGGTGACCCGGTTCGAGGTGCGCACCGACGCCGACCCGAGGACGATGCGTCCCGAGCGGGCTGGCTCGGGGTGGGTCTGCCGCCGCGTCCGGCGATCCCGGGCGCGTCCGACGAGCGAAGGATGTGCCCGATGAGTACCTCTCCCTCCGCAGCGCGTGCCGCCGGCGCCGTGCGGTCCGCCGGTGACAGCCCGTGGCTCGAGCGCCTCGCCCGCATCGGCTACGTCGTCGACGGCGTGGTGCACCTGCTCATCGGCGCGATCGTCGTCCGGCTCGCCCTCGGCAGCGGCGGCGGCCAGGAGGCCTCGCAGTCCGGCGCCCTGTCCGACCTCGCGTCGACGCCGTTCGGCGGCTTCGCGCTCTGGGTGGCCGTCATCGGCTTCGCGGCGCTCGGCCTGTGGCAGGCCACGAACGCGATCTCGGGCGTCGGCACCGGCGGCTACCACCGCGAGGACGCCAGCCGCACCGGCGACCGCGTCAAGGCTGCGGCCAAGGCCGTCCTCTACCTCGCGCTCGCCTTCACCGCGTTCCGCTACACGCAGGGCGAGGCCACCTCGCAGGCCGGTCAGAGCCAGGACGTCACGGCACAGCTGGTCGCGAGCGGCCCGGGGCGCGTGCTGGTCGGTGTCGCCGGTCTCGTGGTGCTCGGCGTGGGCGCCTACCTGGTCTACAAGGGTGCGACGAAGAAGTTCCTCGAGGACCTGAACGGCACCGGCGGACGTCGCGAGATCTCCACCGCCGTGCGGTACCTCGGCATGGTCGGCTACATCGCCAAGGGCGCCGCCGTCGCGGTCCTCGGCGGCCTGTTCGTCTACGCCGCCGTCCGCGGCGACGCCTCCGAAGCCACCGGGCTCGACGGCGCCTTCCGGACCATCGCCGAGCAGCCGTTCGGCACCGTGCTGCTGCTGCTCACCGGCCTCGGGTTCGCCGCCTTCGGCGTCTACCTGTTCGCCCGAGCGCGGTTCCAGCGGATGTAGCACCCCTCTCGAGACCCTAGCCCCCTCCCCCGAATCGTCCGAGATCCGGTGCCGGAACGCAGGTTCCGACCCCGTCTCTCGGACGATTCGGCGTCCGGGGACCGGCCGCTCAGAGGTCGGCGAGCTCCGCGGTGAGGTCGTCGAGGCCCAGCGCGCCCATCGACAGCGCTGCCATGTGCCAGGCCTTGAGGTCGAACGCCTCGCCGCGGGCCTCGTGGGCCGTGCGGGCGGCGTCGCGGCCGGCGAGCCAGGCGCGCTCACCGAGCTTGTAGGCGATCGCCTGGCCCGGCCAGCCGAGGTACCGCACGATCTCGCTGTCCAGGAAGTCGGACGGCCGACCGGAGTTGGCGCCGAAGAACTCCCGTGCGTTGCGCGGGTTCCACGTGCCGCCCGGGTCGACCGGCGAGTCGTCCGGGATCGTCAGCCCGAGGTGCATGCCGATGTCGATGACGACACGGACGGCGCGCATCTGCTGGGCGTCGAGGTAGCCCATCCGCGCGGGGGTGTCGAGGTAGCCGAGCTCGTCCATGAGCCGCTCGGCGTACAGCGCCCAGCCCTCGGTCGCACCGGACGAGGAGCCGAGCGAGGTCTGGTAGAGCGAGAGCTGCGGCGCGACGTGCACCCACTGCGCGAGCTGCAGGTGGTGGCCCGGGACACCCTCGTGGTACCAGGTGCTCACCAGGTCCCAGACCGGGAACCGGGTGCGGCCGAGCGTCGGCAGCCAGGTGCGCCCGGGCCGGGAGAAGTCGACCGACGGACGCGAGTAGTACGGCGCCGCAGCCGATCCGGGCGGCGCGATCATCGCCTCGACGGTGCGGATGGGCTCGGCGATGTCGAAGTGCGTGCCGTGCAGGTCGGTGATGGCGGTGTCCATCATCTGCTGCAGCCACTCGCGCACCGCCTCGACGCCCTCGATCGCGTCGCCGTGCTCGTCGAGGTGGAGCATGGCCTCCTTCGGCGACGACCCGGGCAGCACCTCCTCGGCGGCGGCCCGCAGCTCGGCGTCGAGCCGCTGGTACTCCGCCCAGCCCCAGGCGTAGGCCTCCTCGGGGTCGAGCGCCGTCCCCGTCATCACGCGCGCGCCCAGCACGTAGCGGTCGCGGCCGACGGCGTCCGGGGTGCCCTGCGCCGCAGGTAGGTACGTGCCCGCGAGGTAGTCGCGCAGCTCGGTGACGCCGCGGGCCGCGGCGTCGGCGGCGGCGTCGAGCTCGGAGCGCCGGGCGTCCGGTCCTCCTGCGACCACGCCGTGGAACCAGCTGCGGTCGCCCGAGACCCACTCGTCGAGCTGGCCGACGAGGGTCTCGACCTGCCGCGGTGCCGCGAGCAGGCCGCGGCTGCGGCCGAGCTCGAGGCTCTCGACGTGCGAGGCGTACGCCTCCGGCACGCGCGCCATCCGCCGCTCGACGGCGCCCCAGTCCTCGTCCGTCGTCATCGGCATCATCGTGAACAGCTGCCGGACCGCCTGCGGCGGACCGAAGATGTTCCGGACGGTGCGCAGGTGCTCGCCGGCCTCGGACGCCGCGAGCCCGGCCTGCAGCCGCTCGCGGAACAGCCGGGCGCAGCGTCGCTCCGCGTCGTCGAGGCCGCCGGGCCCGGCCGCGGCCTCGATCGCGTCCAGGTCGGCGAGGGCCGCCCGGGCGAGGTCGTCGTGGGCGTCCTGGCCGGCCGGGGACAGGTCCGGCACCCGGTCGTCGTGCGGACGCAGCCCGAGCCCCGTCGCGACCATCGTGTCGATCTCGACCAGGTCGTGGACGTAGCGGTCGGCCAGGGCGCGCGGCGTCGAGGGCTCGCCGGAGCCGTGGGAGCCTTGGGAGCCGTCGGAGCCGTCGGTGGTGGATGTGTCGGGGTTCGTGGCGTCGTGGGTCACCTCGTCATCCTGCCCCACCGGCTTGTGTGTACGACTTGAACGTTTGCAACGTCGGACCGGTTGGATGCGTCCAGCACGTAACGGAATCGTTACCGAGCGCGAGGGTGAATCGCTTGTCCGGCCCAGCGGGCGTGCGGTGTGATCCAGTGGCGCGGCGCCGGTGAGCCGCGTTCTCAACGGAGAGGACAACCATGCGCTTCACACGACAGTCCCGTCGCCTGACCCTCGTGGCCGGTGCCACGGGCATGGCCATCGCGCTCGCCTCCTGCGGCGCCAGCAGCGACGGCGGCGGCGGGGACGACGGCGACGGCGGCAACGCCGGCGGCGACTGCGCCGCCTTCGAGGACTACGGCACGTTCGACGGCGCCGAGGTCTCGATCTACTCCCCCATCCGCGACGCCGAGGCCGACCTGCTCGAGGAGTCGTGGGCGGAGTTCTCCGACTGCACGGGCATCGACATCGCGTACGAGGGCTCGGGCGAGTTCGAGGCCCAGCTCAACGTCCGCGTCGAGGGCGGCAACGCGCCCGACATCGCCTTCTTCCCCCAGCCCGGCCTGCTGCAGCGCTTCGCGTCCAGCGGCGACCTGGTGGCGGCTCCCGACCAGACCGAGTCGAACGTCGACGAGGGCTGGACCGAGGACTGGAAGGCCTACGGCACCGTCGACTCCGAGTTCTACGGCGCGCCGCTCGGTTCCAACGTCAAGTCGTTCGTCTGGTACTCCCCGAGCATGTTCGCCGACGCCGGCTACGAGGTCCCCGAGACCCTCGACGACCTCAAGTCGCTCAGCGACGAGATCGCGTCGGCCGGCGACGTCAAGCCGTGGTGCGCGGGCATCGAGTCCGGTGACGCCACCGGCTGGC
This sequence comes from Angustibacter speluncae, assembly GCF_054777815.1. Taxonomy (NCBI): domain Bacteria; kingdom Bacillati; phylum Actinomycetota; class Actinomycetes; order Kineosporiales; family Kineosporiaceae; genus Angustibacter; species Angustibacter speluncae. Next base: position 12,038 of record NZ_BAAHAF010000089.1, read on the forward strand.
CGGCCACCGACTGGATGGAGGACTTCATGCTCCGCACCGCGGGGCCGGAGGTCTACGACGAGTGGGTCGCGCACGAGATCCCGTTCAACGACCCGCAGGTCGTCGACGCCGCCGACGCGGTGGGCGAGTACCTGAAGAACCCCGACTACGTGAACGGTGGCCTGGGCGACGTCCAGTCGATCACCACCACCGCGTTCCAGGACGGCGGCCTGCCGATCCTCGACGGCCAGTGCTACATGCACCGCCAGGCGTCCTTCTACGGCGCGCAGCTCGGTGAGGACGTCACCGTGGGCGAGGACGGCGACATCTTCGCCTTCTACCTGCCGTCGGCCGACGACACCCGTCCGACCCTGGTGGCCGGCGAGTTCGTGGGTGCGTTCGCGGACCGCGAGGAGGTCCAGGCGGTGCAGAACTACCTGAGCAGCCTCGAGTTCGCCCAGTCCCGCGCCGCTCTCGGCAACTGGCTGAGCGCGAACAAGAACATGGAGGCGTCGGACTTCTCGTCGAACCCGATCAACGAGCTGTCCTACGAGGTCCTGCAGGACCCCGAGGCCGTCGTGCGCTTCGACGGCTCCGACCTGATGCCGGCCGCCGTCGGTGCGGGCTCGCTGTGGCAGGCGATGACCGACTGGATCAACGGCGCCGACACCAAGACGGTGCTCGACCAGGTCGAGGCCTCCTGGCCGACCTCCTGATCGTCGTCCCCGACTGATCTCGGTGGTCGGGTCGTCCCCACTGCGGTGGGGACGACCCGGCCACCGTTCGGTGCACCTGGAGGTGTGATGGAGGATTTCCTCGCCGATCTCGGACCCAAGTTCGGGACGATGACGTTCTTCCTGGCGGCCTTCCTCGCCGTCATCGCGGCGGTGCTGCTGCTGGCCGAGCGCAGCCCGAAGTCCGTCCGCGAGAAGGTGCAGATCGGGGTCTTCGCCGGCCCCGCCCTGCTCCTGCTCGGCCTGTTCCTGGTCTACCCGGCGGTCCGCACGGCTTGGCTGTCGCTGCTCGACAAGCAGGGTGAGAGCTTCATCGGGCTCACCAACTACATCTGGGTCTTCCAGGACCCCAACTCGTTCATCACGATCCGCAACACCCTGATCTGGGTCGTGCTGACGCCGCTGCTGTCCACCGGGATCGGGCTCATCTACGCGATCCTCATCGACCGGTCGCGGTTCGAGTCGGTGGCGAAGTCGCTGCTGTTCATGCCGGTCTCGATCAGCTTCGTCGGCGCCGGCATCATCTGGAAGTTCGTCTACGCCCAGCGTCCCGAGACCGCCGAGCAGATCGGTCTGGCGAACCAGGTGCTGATCTGGCTGGGCAGCGAACCGCGCAACTTCCTGAACAACGCGCCGGTCAACACGCTGTTCCTCATCGTCGTGATGATCTGGATCCAGGCGGGTTTCGCGATGGTGCTGCTGTCGGCGGCGATCAAGGCGATCCCCGCCGACATCGTCGAGGCGGCCCGCCTGGACGGCGTCAACGCCTGGCAGATGTTCCGCAGCGTCACGATCCCGTCCATCCGACCCACGCTGGTCGTCGTCCTCACGACGATCACGATCGGCGTGCTGAAGGTGTTCGACATCGTGCGCACCATGACCGGCGGGCAGTTCCAGACCTCGGTCGTGGCCAACGAGATGTACGACCAGTCGTTCCGGTTCGGTGAACCCGGCCGCGGCGGCGCCCTGGCCGTGCTCATCTTCGTGCTCGTCGTCCCGGTCGTGGTCTACAACATCCGCCAGCTCAACCAGGCGAGGAGCGTGCGATGACCACGAACACCGTCGTCACGCCGGTCCCGACCGGCACCCTCCCCGGCGAGGGGCAGGGCAAGCGGCGCTCGCTCGCCTCGCAGGCGAAGAAGTCGCTCACCTCCCGGGTCGGCTCGGTCGTCGCGGTCCTGATCGCCGTGCTGTGGTCGCTGCCGACCTTCGGCCTGTTCGTCTCCAGCTTCCGGCCGGAGCAGCAGATCAAGACGACCGGGTGGTGGACCTTCTTCCGCGACCCGCAGGTCACCCTGGAGAACTACCAGGAGGTGCTGTTCGGCAGCGCCTCGAACGGCCAGCTCGCCGGGTTCTTCGTCAACTCGCTGATGATCGTGATCCCCAGCGTGGTGATGCCGGTGACCCTGGCCGCCCTCGCCGCCTACGCGTTCGCGTGGATGCGGTTCCCCGGCCGCGACTGGCTGTTCGTCGTGGTCTTCGCGCTGCAGATCGTGCCGCTGCAGATGGCGCTCATCCCGCTGCTGCGCATCTTCAGCGGCGACGCCTTCGAGCCGATCACGGAGTACATCCCGTACCTCCCGCTGTGGCTCGCGCACACCGCGTTCGCGCTCCCGCTCGCGGTGTTCCTGCTGCACAACTTCATCAGCGAGGTGCCGGGCGAGCTGATCGAGGCGGCCCGCGTCGACGGCGCGGGGCACGTGACGATCTTCCGGCGCATCATGCTGCCGCTGCTCGTCCCGGCGATCGCCTCGCTGGTGATCTTCCAGTTCATCTGGGTGTGGAACGACCTGCTGGTCGGCCTCACCTTCGCGGGCGGCACCGACGAGGTGGCACCGATCACGGTGCGCCTCGCCGAGCTCGCCGGCACCCGCGGCAACGAGTGGCAGCGGCTGACCGCCGGTGCGTTCGTGTCGCTGGTCGTCCCGCTCATCGTGTTCCTGTCCCTGCAGCGCTACTTCGTCCGCGGCCTGCTCGCGGGCAGCGTCAAGGGCTGATCGCTCGCGGTTCGCCGGCCCCGTTCAGTAGGTGATCGCCTACTGAACGGGGCCTGCGCGCCTCGTGAAGTGCTCGCTCGCCTCGCCAGGATCCGCCCTGTCGGGGCCGCCCTCTAGCGTGGGGGCCGTGACCACCTCCCCCGCGACCACCGACCTGCGCGCCCGGGCCGACGAGGTCCTGCGCTCCCTGACCGCCCGCGACGACGCCGCGTTCCGCGACGGCCAGTGGGAGGCCGTCGAGGCGCTGGTCGCGCGCGGTGAGCGGGCGCTGGTGGTGCAGCGCACCGGCTGGGGCAAGTCGGCCGTCTACTTCGTCGCCACCGCCCTGCTGCGCGCCGCCGGCTCCGGCCCCACCCTGCTGGTGTCCCCGCTGCTGGCGCTGATGCGCGACCAGGTAGCAGCGGCGGCGCGTGCCGGGGTCCGCGCCGAGCAGATCAGCTCGACCAACCCCACCGAGTGGGGCGAGGTCGCGGCCCGCGTGCGCGACGGCGAGGTCGACCTGCTGCTCGTCTCCCCCGAGCGCCTCACCAACCCGCGCTTCCGCGACGAGGTGCTGCCCGGCCTGGTCGACGGCTGCGGCCTGCTCGTCGTCGACGAGGCGCACTGCATCTCCGACTGGGGCCACGACTTCCGGCCCGACTACCGCCGCATCCGCGACCTGCTGGCCGAGCTGCCCTCGGGCACACCGGTGCTCGCCACGACGGCCACGGCCAACAGCCGCGTCGTCGACGACGTGCAGACCCAGCTCACCGCCGGCCCCGACGGCGCGAGCGTGCCGGTCACCACCGTGCGCGGGCCGCTGGCGCGCACCTCGCTGCGGCTCGGCGTGCTGCACCTCGACGACCCCGCCGCCCGGGTCGCCTGGCTCGACGCCCACCTCGACGCGCTGCCCGGCAGCGGCATCGTCTACGCGCTGACCGTCTCGGCCGCGGAGCAGACCGCGGCCGCGCTGCGCCGCTCCGGGCACCGGGTCGCGGCCTACACCGGCCGGGTTGACGACGCCGAGCGCCGCGACGCGGAGGACTCGCTGCGCCGCAACGAGATCAAGGCCCTGGTCGCCACGTCGGCCCTCGGCATGGGGTTCGACAAGCCCGACCTCGGGTTCGTCGTGCACCTCGGCTCGCCCTCGTCGCCGGTCAGCTACTACCAGCAGGTCGGACGTGCGGGTCGCGCGCTCGAGCGGGCCGACGTGCTGCTGCTGCCCGGCGCGGAGGACCGCCCGATCTGGGACTGGTTCGCCACGTCGTCGATGCCGCGGCAGGACGACGCCGACGCCGTGCTCGCCGTCCTGGCCGAGGCGGCCCGCCCGCTGTCGGTCGCCGTGCTCGAGACCGCGGCCAACGTCCGCCGGTCGCGGCTCGAGCTGCTGCTCAAGGTGCTGGCCGTCGACGGCGCCGTGCGCCGCGAGGGCAGCGGGTGGTCCTCCACCGGGCAGCCCTGGACCTACGACGCCGAGCGCTACGAGCGGGTCGCCGCAGCTCGCGCCCACGAGGCGGAGTCGATGCTGCGGTACCAGCGGCTCGAGCCCGGCGCGTGCCGCATGGCGTTCCTGCAGGAGTCGCTCGACGACCCCACGGCGGCCCCGTGCGGGCGCTGCGACCTGTGCGCCGGCACCTGGTTCCCCACCGACGTCCCCGAGCAGGCGCGCTCGGCCGCCGACGACGTGCTGCACGCGCCGGGCGTCGAGGTCGACCCGCGCAAGCTCTGGCCCACAGGGCTCGACCGGCTCGGTCTCGACCTGCGCGGGCGCATCCCGCCGGAGGAGCAGGTCGAGCCGGGTCGCGCCGTCGCCCGGCTGACCGACCTCGGGTACGGACCCACGCTGCGCACGGTGCTCGACCCGCAGACGCCCGACAACCCGCTCGGCGACGTGCTGCTGCAGGCCTGCGTCCGGGTGCTCTCGGACTGGGACTGGGCCCAGCGGCCGGCCGGCGTCGTGCACGTCCCGTCGCGCGCCCGCCCGACCCTGGTCGCCTCGATCGCCTCGCGCATCGCCGAGGTCGGCCACCTGCCGCTGCTCGGCTCGCTCGACCTGGTCGGTCCCGGCCCGCAGGGCGCCTCGGGCGGCAACAGCGCCTACCGGCTCGCCGCGATCTGGGACCGCCTCGGCGTCGGTCCCGAGCTGGCGGCGCGGCTCGCCGGGCTCGACGGCGCCCCGGTGCTGCTCGTCGACGACCTGGCCGACTCCCGCTGGACGCTGGCGGTCGCCGGCCGAGCGCTGCGGCTCGCCGGGTCCGGCCCGGTGCTGCCGCTGGTGCTGGCCACCGCCGGGTAGCGGTCGCCGGACGGGTTCGCCGAGCGTTCACCGAGTCGTTCGTCCGGGTTGGTCCGGTTCGCACCACCACGCGACCAGAGTGCTGGGCATGACCTCTCCCACCCTCCTCGGCACCGGCCCGCTCTCCCGCCGGTCCGTGCTGCTCGGCGGCGCCGGCGTCCTCGCGGCCGGTGGCGCGACCACCGCCGCGCTGCAGCCCGCGCTCGCCGCGAACCAGGGGCCGCTCGGCGCGGTCTTCACCCTCGGCGTCGCCAGCGGCGACCCGCTCCCGAACGGCGTGGTGCTCTGGACGCGCCTGGCCCGCGACCCGCTCGCCGAGGACGGTCTCGGCGGGATGCCCACCCGCGACGTCCAGGTCACCTGGCAGCTGGCGGAGGACCCTGGCTTCGCCCGGGTCGTGAAGCGCGGCACCGTCACCGCCCGCCGCCGGAACGCCCACAGCGTCCACGTCGAGGTCGGCGGCCTGCGCCCCGGTCGCGAGTACTGGTACCGCTTCAGGGCCGCGAACCAGGTCAGCCCGGTGGGCCGCACGCTCACCTCGCCGCCGCCGACCGCGGCGAGCCCGCTCACGATGGCGGTGGCGAGCTGCTCGCAGTACGAGCACGGCTTCTTCACCGCGTACCGGCGGATGGCCGAGGCGCAGCCGGACGTCGTGGTGCACCTCGGCGACTACCAGTACGAGTACCGCGCGCAGTCCTACGTCGCGCCCGGCGGCAACGTCCGCGACCACCGGGGCCCCGAGACCGAGACGCTGGCGGGATACCGGCAGCGGCACGCGCAGTACAAGACCGACCCCGACCTGCAGGCCGCGCACGCCGTCGCGCCGTGGATCATCACGTGGGACGACCACGAGGTCGACAACAACTGGGCCGACGAGGTGCCCGAGAACCCGCAGCCCGCATTCCTCGAGCGCAGGGCCGCGGCGTTCCGCGCCTACTACGAGAACATGCCGCTGCGCCGCACGTCGGTGCCGGCGGGCATCGACCTGCAGCTGTACCGCCGGATCGACTGGGGCCGGCTGGCCAGCTTCCACGTGCTCGACACCCGCCAGTACCGCGACGACCAGGCCTGCGGCGACGGCTCGCGCACCGGGTGCGCCGAGGCCCTCGACCCCGCTCGCAGCCTGACCGGTGACGCGCAGGAGGCGTGGCTGCTCGACAACCTGGCGTCGTCCCAGGCGACCTGGCAGGTGCTCGCGCAGCAGGTGTTCTTCTCCCAGCGGGACTCGGCAGCCGGTGCGGTGCAGACGTTCTCGATGGACGGCTGGGACGGCTACGTCGGCTCGCGGGAACGCATCCTCGCCGGCATCGCCGACCGCGGCGTCGAGAACCCGGTGGTGCTGACCGGCGACGTGCACCGCCACTACGCCGCCGAGGTCAAGGCCGACTTCGACGACCCGGCCTCGCGGACGGTGGGTGTCGAGCTGGTGACCAGCTCGATCACCAGCGGCGGCGACGGCGTCGACATGGACCCGGCCACCCAGGTGCAGCTCGACGAGAACCCGCACATCAAGCTGGTGAACAGCCAGCGCGGGTACGTGCAGGTGCGGCTCACCGAGACCGAGATGGTGTCGCAGTTCCAGGTGCTGCCCTACGTGCGGCGTCCCGGAGCGCCCGTGCAGACCCGCGCCCGGTTCGTCACCCCGGCCGGCGCGCCGGCCCTGCACCCCGCCTGACCCCTCGACCGGACCGACCGACGCGGACGAGCACGTAGCCCGCCCGACCCGCGCACGACACACCCCGGCAACAGACCGCCGCCACAGTGGTGGCGTCCGCCGTCCCCGGGAGGTGCCCGTGCTCGTCCGCGTCCGTCTCGTCGTCCCCGACCGCCCCGGTGCGCTCGGCCAGGTCGCCTCCGCCATCGGCACGGCGGGCGCCGACGTCGTCCAGGTCGAGGTGATCGGCTCCGAGAACGGCCGCGCCGTCGACGACGTGCACCTGCAGGTGCGCGACACCGCCCACCTCGACCGCGTGGTCACCGAGCTCGCCGCCACGGCCGGCGTCGACGTCGAGGGCGTGCTGCACTCTCCCCCGCCGGTCACCGGCCACGCCGAGCTCGAGCTCGTCGCCCGCGTCGTCGCCCAGCCCGACCGGGCGCTGCGCACCCTGGTCGACGGGGCGCCCGCCGCCGTCGGCGCCTCCTGGGCCGCGCTGCTCGGCGCCACCGGGACCGGTCCGCTCGACGTCGTCGACACCGTGGTCCTGCCCGGCGTGCACGCGCCGGACGCGCTGCCCGAGGTGGCGGGCGGCCTGCCGCTGCGGGTCTCGTCGCCTCGGCTCACCCTCGACGGCGGACGCTCCCCCGCCGGCAGCGTCCTGGTGCCTCTCGGCACCGACGAGCCGATGGCGCTCGTCGTCGTGCGCGAGGTCGGCCCGTCCTTCCACCGGTCCGAGACCTGGCGGCTCGCCGAGATCGCCCGGACGGCGGGCGCTGTGGCGCAACGCACCCCCGTCCCCGGCTGACGGCTACCTGCCGGCGGGTAGGTTCGGCGGGCGGGCGGCACGTGGCGCCGCCGTACGCACCGATCCACGGGAGGCAGAAGGATGACCGCACTGACGGGCAAGGTCGCACTGGTCACCGGAGGCGCGGGCGGCATCGGCGCCGCCACCGTGCGACGCCTGGCCGCCGAGGGCGCCGCCGTCGCCGTGCTCGACCTCGACGAGGGCGCGGCCGGCGAGGTCGCGGGTTCGGTCGCCGCGGACGCGGGCGTCCGGGCGGTCGGCATCGGCTGCGACGTCACCGACGCGGCGTCCGTGGCGGCCGCGGTCGAGCGCACCGTCGCCGAGCTCGGCGGCGTGCACGTGGCGGTGAACAACGCCGGGGTGACCCGCGACAACCTGCTGTTCAAGATGACCGACGACGACTGGGACACCGTGATGGCGGTGCACCTGCGCGGCGCCTTCCTGGTCTCGCGGGCAGTGCAGTCGCACCTCGTCGCCCAGAAGTGGGGCCGGATCGTCAACCTGTCGTCGGTGTCGGCGCTCGGCAACCGCGGCCAGGCGAACTACGCCGCGGCCAAGATGGGTCTGCAGGGCTTCACCCGCACGCTCGCGATCGAGCTGGGTCCGTTCGGCGTCACCGTCAACGCCGTGGCACCGGGGTTCGTCGTCACGGCGATGACGGACGCCACCGCGCGCCGCGTCGGCATGGAGCCGGACGCCTACCGCGAGGCGGCCGCCGCGCAGACGCCTGTGCGCCGCGTGGGCCAGCCGGACGACATCGCGCACGCGATCGCCTTCCTCGCCGGCGAGCAGGCCTCGTTCGTCACCGGCCAGACGCTGTACGTCGACGGCGGCTCGACCCTCTGACCGCGAGGTCGCGACGGGGCCGGGTCACCCGCCAGGACGCAGCACGGGCGGGTGCAGCGCGGTCGCCGTCCCCTTGCGGTACAGCACCGCAGGGCGCCCGCGTCCGCCCGAGGTGCGCTCACCGGTCGCGACCAGGAAGTCCGCGACCCCGGTGACCTTGCGGTGGAAGTTGCCGGGGTCGAGCCGCGCGCCCCACACCGTCTCGTAGACCGCGCGCAGGTCGGCGACGGTGAAGGTGTCGCCGACGAACGCCGTCGCGAGGTCGGAGTACTCGAGCTTGGCCCTGGCGCGCTCGACACCGTCGGCCAGGATCTGGTCGTGGTCGAACGCGAGCCGCTGCTCGGCGACCTGCGACAGCGGGAACCACTGCGCCGCAGCGGCATCGGTGCCCGCCACCGGATCGGGCTGGCGGGCGCCGAGCGCCAGCCACGCGACGCTCACCACCCGCATCCGGGGGTCGCGGCGCGGTGCGCCGTAGGTGCGCAGCTGCTCGAGGTGCACCGACTCGCGGGTGAGCCCCGCCTCCTCCGCGAGCTCGCGGTACGCCGCCGCCTCGAGGTCCTCGTCGACGTGGGTGAACCCGCCGGGCAGCGCCCAGCGCCCGCGGTGCGGCGACGCGAGCCGCTTCACCAGCAGCACCGACAGCTCGCCCGGGTGCTCGTCGCGGATCGTGAGCACCACCAGGTCGACCGTCACCGCGAACGGCGGGAAGGCGGACGGGTCGTAGTCGCTGCCGGGCACGTGCCCATCAGACCAGGTAATCGTCGAGGTGACAACTCCCCGTGCGGACGGCTAGCGTCGGGATCGACCGACGAGAGGGGGACGACGTGGACGAGGCGACGAGGGAGCGCGCGGCCGGCGTGCTGCTGGGCCAGGCCTGCGGCGACGCGCTGGGGGTGCCGTACGAGTTCGCCGCGCCGCCGGTGGGTCCCGCGGCGATGGTCGGGGGCGGGCTCGGGCCCTACGCGCCGGGCGAGTGGAGCGACGACACCCAGATGGCCCTGGTCGTCGCCCGGGTCGCGGCCTCCGGTGCCGACCTGCGCGGCGACGCCGCGCTCGACGAGGTGGCCGAGGGCTTCCTCGCCTGGGCCCGCGCGGGTGCCAGCGACATCGGCGTGCAGACCTGGGCGGTGCTCGGGGACGCCGAGCGGGCGGACCCGGCGCTCCCGGCCGGTCGGCGGGTGGCGGAGGCGGCTGCCGCGCTGCACGCCCGCACCGGCCGCACCGCCGGGAACGGCGCGCTGATGCGGACCGCCGTCGTGGGCCTGGTCGACCTCGGCTCCCGGGCGACGACGGCCGAGGCCGCCGCTGCCGTCGCGGCCCTCACCCACCCCGACCCGCTCGCGGCCGAGAGCTGCGTGCTGTGGTGCGAGGCGGTCCGCACCGCCGTGACCTCGGGCGCGGCCGACGTCGCCGACGGGCTCGACCTGCTGCCGGCCGGCCGGCGCGACGCGTGGGCCGCGTGGATCGCCGAGGCGGCCACGAGGCCGCCCGCCGCGTTCGCCCCGAACGGGTTCACCGTCACGGCGCTGCAGGCCGCCTGGAGCGCGGTGGTCGCGTCGCGGTCGTCGGCCACCCCGTTCGAGGACGGGCTGCAGGCGGCGGTGCTCGCCGGCGACGACACCGACACCGTGGCGGCGATCGCGGGCGGGCTGCTCGGGGCGCTGCACGGGGCGTCCGCCGTCCCGCCGCGGTGGCGGGCGGACGTGCACGGGTGGCCCGGCCTGCGCGCCGACGACCTGGTCGAGCTGGCCGTGGAGACGGCGACGGCGCGACCCTGAGGGGTCGCGCCGGTCGGGTCGGGCCTGGGTTTCAGGCCTGGGAGTAGGTGCTCCAGCGCACGCGGCGCGGGTTCGCGATCGAGGTGATCTCGACCTCGGGACGGGCGTCGTCGCGGCGCTCGTCGGTGCGGGGCTCGGTGGTGCTCATGCGGCGTCGACCTCTCTCGTCTCGTCGGGCGCCCCGGGGACCCGAGGCGGTGTCCCCATTCTCGCGCGCCGGTCGCGGAGCGTGACGACCGAGAGGGCCGATCGGGGCAGTGACCTTGGTCTCACCCGGCCGCGGCAGCCGGCGCGGCAGGGGTCTCGTCCACGACCAGCGGACGGCGCGCGACCACCAGGACGTGCGTGTCCGGCCACGGCAACGAGCGCCCGTCCAGGTCGGCGAGCGAGGCCACCGGCGCGATCCGGTGCTCGACGATCCAGTCGTTGCGCCACGCGTGGGTCGCGACGTCGACCTCGAAGCCGACGTCGGTCAGCAGGGCGCGCCAGGCGTCCAGGTTCATGTCGGTGAACCGCTCGTGGCACTCGCTGACCCAGTTGTCGGTGTAGTCCTTGCGGGTGAGGAACTCCATCGCCCGGGCCAGCGTGCAGCGCACCGTCGCGGTGCCGGCGGCCGGGTCGGCGCCGACCGGCTCGACCGCGTACCCGGGGGCCGCGTGCAGCGCGAAGTCGTGCGCGAACTGGTCGAGCCGCGCCCGCGTCGACAGCCGCTCGACGTAGGCCGCGCACTCCCCCGCCGTGAGCTCGGCCAGGTCGGTGCGCACCTCGTCCGGGTTGTCGCCGTCGTCGGTGCGCAGCGTCAGCAGCACCTCGCGCTGCGGGTCGGCGGGGCCGGCCACGTCCGAGTTCACCCACACCCCGCCGGGGGCGGTGTGCGCGAGGACGCGCGAGGCGAGCAGGCGCAGGGAGGCCCGCCCGTCGCCGTAGGAGGAGATCTCGTGGGTGAGCGCCACCGTCAGCGTGGTGTCGATGCTGCGGTCGGGGAAGACCGCCGGGCCGTCGGCCAGGATGTTGCGCTGGTAGATCCAGGTGTTCGGGTTCGGGAAGCCCTTCTGCGCCTGGCGGTGCTGCGCCTCCGCGAACAGGTGCCGTGCCACCTCGACGCCGATCAGGTCGCTCTCGTGCAGCCGCGGGTCGCGGCCGGCCTCGACCAGCAGACCGCCGCTGGCGCAACCGACGTCGACGATGCGACCGGGACGGACGTAGGGGCCGACCTGCTCCCACTTGCGGCCGCTGTTGTCCTCGAAGCTGCGCTGGTACGAGCCGTACTCGCGGGTGTCGGTGAGCGTCCCCTCGTCGCCCACCACCGGGTCGGTGCTGACAGTGCGCACGTGCTCCTCGAGGGCGTAGCGGTCGAAGACCGACACCGTCGCCGGGTGCGCGAGGTCGCGCCAGGTGCCGTCACCGGCGACGAGCCGCTCGAGCACGTCCCAGGGACGGGGCGGCGGCTCCGGGAAGGCCTCGCCGTCGTCCTCGACGGTCACCACGCGGAACCCGAGCTCGCGGTACATCGCGGCGACGACCGGCGTCGAGCAGGCCAGCACGGTGTCGTCCGGGGTGAGCACCACGCGGCCCGCGGTCGCGACCTCGACGGCGGTGAGCGTCACCCGGGCGAACCGCGCGGTCGCCCGCGCGTCGACGACGGGCACGACCAGCGAGTCGACGTCCTCGAGCAGCGAGAACCGCTCGATCGCCGCCTCCCGCCGCGAGTAGGGCACCGGGTTGCGCCGGGTGTTCTGGTGGTTCGCGCTGGTGACGGCCCAGACCACCCGGGCACCGGGCTCGACCTCGACCCGCTGACCGTCGTCCGCCACCGCCTGGCCGCCGAGCACCCGGTGCAGGTACCCGGCCTGCGCACGGGTGAGCAGGTGGTGGCGTCCGGGCAGCAGGACGTGGCGGTAGCGGGTCACGCGACCCAGCCTCCCAGCCCGGCTCAGCCGGACTCGCAGCCCACCCCGTCGCCGTCGCCGTCGAACCCGTGCGGGTCGGGCGCGACCACGACGAACCGGCGGTGCGGGACGTCGCCGCAGTCCAGGTCCGGACCGCCCGGGATGCACACGGTCGGGTACGACGGGTCGCACCCGGGAGCTCCGCCGACGAGCGGCGCCGCGGCGGTGGCCGTGGGGGCGGGTGGGGGTAAGGGGGCGGCGGTCGCGGTGGCGCCCCACACCGGCAGGTCCGACTCGGTCGGGTGGTCCGATGCGGGCAACGGCTCGTCCGGGCAGTCCGCGAGCACCCGGGCGATCGCGTCCCGCTCGGCCTCGGTGACCCAGAGGCCGTACTTGGCCTTGACCGCCACCTGGACGGCCACGTACCCGCACCGGGCCGACCGCTGCGGCGGCAGCCAGGTCGCGGCGTCGCCGTCGGACTTCTGCGCGTTCAGGCCGCCGGGCACGGCCCGCAGCCCCAGCGGGTCGTTCGCGAACGCGAGGCGTCGCTGCGGGGTCCACTGCTGCGCGCCCTTCTGCCAGGCGTCGGAGAGGGCGACGGCGTGGTCGACCTGCACCTCGGCGCTGGTCCGCTCGCCGCGGACGAACGGCACGGTCTTGCCCGACCACAGGTCCTGCAAGGTGCCGGTGAGCACGACGCAGCCGGACGTGCGCGGGTCCAGGACGGTGTCGACCAGGTCGCGGCGCAGCACGTCGTTGCGGGTGTCGCACCCGTTGCGGTCGGTGTCGGCCCACGACGGCCCGAACAGCGCCCGGTCGTAGCCGGTGCGCGGCGCGCGCCCCTTGACGGGCAGCGTCGCCAGGGCCGCGAGCGCCGTACCGGGCGCCGGCGCGGCGGTCGAGGTGGTCGAGGTGGTCGAGGTGGTCGACGAGGGCGCGGTCGTCGTCGGGGTCGGCGCCGGCGCGAGCAGGGTCGGGGACGCCGTGCGCAGCCGTCCGCCCGCGGTGGGTGCGGGGTCGGGGGCGTCCGCGGTGCACCCGGCGAGCGCCAGCACCGCGACGACGGTGGTGGCGAGCAGGCGGGCGGCGGTCACCGGAGCAGGATCGGCACGGCGCGCGCCCGGCCTGAGCGCGGGGTCACCGGCACCCGGTCACCGGCGCTCGAGCCGGGCGACGACCTCGGTGAGCGTGCTGCCGAGCGGTGCGTCCACGCGCAGGGTCGCCTCGCCGTCCCCACGGGTGGGGCCCTGGTTGACGATCGCGACCTCGCGCCCGAGCTTGTGGGCGTGCCGGACGAAGCGGTACCCGGACATCACGGTCAGCGACGAGCCGAGCACGAGCAGCACCCGGGCGGCGTCGACCAGGTCGTAGCAGCGGGCCACCCGGTCCTTGGGGACGCTCTCGCCGAAGAACACGACGTCGGGCTTGAGCGGGCCCTCGTCGCAGACCAGGCACGGCACGGTCCGGAACGCCTCGACCATCGCCTCGACGAGCTCGACGTCGCCGTCCGGGCGCACCTGGGCGGTGTCGCCGTCCCCGCCCGCGAACACGCCCGCGTCGAAGCCCGGGTTGGCGTCGGCCAACCGCTGCTGCAGCTGCTCGCGGTCGCTGACGTCGCGGCAGGCCAGGCACACCACCCGGTCGAGCGAGCCGTGCAGGTCGATCACCGGTTCGGCCCCGGCGGCCTGGTGCAGCCGGTCGACGTTCTGGGTGACGACGGCGCCCACTGCGCCGAGGCCCTGCAGGCGGGCGACCGCCGCGTGCCCCGCGTTGGGCCGCGCCTGCCGGATCACGGGCCACCCGGCGAAGCTGCGGGCCCAGTAGCGGCGCTGCGCCTGCGAGGAGCCGAGCAGCTCCTGGTAGGTCATGGGCGTGGCGCCGCGCGCGACGCCGGTGGGTCCACGGTAGTCCGGGATCGACGAGGGCGGCTCGGTGCTCATGCCGGCGCCGGTGAGGGCGACGACGTCACCGTCGGCGAGCAGGTCGGCGAGCGCCGCCGCGTCGCCGTGCACCGCGCCGTGCACCGTGCGGGAGGCGACGACGTCGGCCACCGGGTGCGTGCTGCTCACCGCACGATCGTGCCTCACGGCCCGGGGAGCAGCACGGGGAGGTCAGCGCGAGCCCGCGCCGTACCCGTCGTCGGCGGCCGGAGGCCGGCGCGGGGCGCGGACGGGCGGCGGCGACGAGCCGGCCTCCTCGAGCCCGGGCACGTCCGGCACCTCCTCGCCGCGCGCGAGCCGGCGGCGACGCTCGGCGGCGACCTCCCGCCACACGCCGTCGGGGTCGGCGCGCAGGGCCTCGTCGACGGTCGTCAGGTTGTCGAGCGCCTCGCGCAGCTCGGGACCTGCCATCAGCCGCTGCACCACCTCGAGCTTGAGCTGCAGCGCGGCCGGGCCGTTGGCGTGGGTGTCGTTCCAGACCCGGTCCCAGGTGGTCGCACCGGACGCGACCCGCGAGCGCAGCAGCCGGTACCCCGAGCTCGCGTCCGCGGCGCCGGTGATCGACTCGAGCAGGGCGATCCGGCCCTCGTCGAGGACCTCGTCGGGTCGCGCGCGCCGTCGCTCCTCGAGGTCGGCGACGACCGCGCGCACGCGCGCCAGCATCCGGGCGTCGCGGTCGGCGGTCGGCGGACCGGGGGCGGTGCTCACGACGCCTCCGGCGCGTCGGCGTCGACGCCGTCGACGGCGTCCTGCGCGTCGTCGCCGATGGTCTCGCGCAGCCCGTCGATCGCCTCCTGCTGCTCCTGCATGCTCTCGCGCAGCCCGGCCAGGCCGCCTGCGAGGTCGTCGACGTTGCCGGACGGGTCGTTCGCGAGCGCGGGCAGGAGCGCCGCCAGGTCGCGCAGCTGGGAGAACACGTCGAACGACGACTTGGCCACCTCGTAGTACGCCTCGACCTCGTCCTTGAAGCCGAGCAGCGCCTCGATCTGGCCCTTCGCCTCGGTGATGTTCGAGTAGAGCGCCTTGACGTCGTCGAAGCCGGAGAGGGCGTCGAGGATCCAGCTGCCCACCGACGCCAGCGCCCCGGAGAACTTCTTCACCAGGAACTCGACCATGCTCGCGCACAGGTCGACCAGCTCGCCGAGCAGCCGTCCGAGCGCCTCGCCGCACTCGCGGCTGACCGTCGCGATGCCGTCGAAGACGAGCTTGGTCTGCGCCAGCAGGAACCCGGCGGCGTGCGCGACGGCCGCGTACAGGCTGGTGTTGAGCGCGAACGCGACCGAGGCGTCGCCCGTCCACGACAGCGCGAGCTTCGCGTTGTTCGCGAGGATGTTGTCGCCGACCGCCTGCAGGGCGTCGCCCGCGACGCCGGCCGCCAGACCGCCCGCCGCGATCCGGTTGAAGTCGCCGGTGACGGGCTCGATGAACCACTCGGCGATGCCGCCCTCGGGGAAGTCGCCCGGGAACGACAGCCCGACCTTGGACGCCAGGCCCTGCAGCTTCTCGTAGCAGTCGCGGGCGACGTCGATGACGTCGTCGACGGTGTCGAGGTTGTCGGGGAGCTCGAGCTCCTCGGTCGGGGCCTCGACCGGCTCGAGCTCGACCGGCGTCACGTTCGCGAAGGTGGTCGCCATCAGTACAGCCCCCCGGTCTCCTTCTCGATCTTGCGCTGCCGCAGCTCGTTCTGCCGGCGGATCAGCTCGAGCTCGCGCTCGGCGTCGCTGTGCCGGAAGTACCGGCTGACGTGGCCGTCCTCGCGGTCGTAGGCACGGGCGATGTCGAACAGCGCCTGCTCGCTGGTCTCCCAGGTGTCGATCGCCGCGAACGTCATCGCCTGGAAGTGCCCGGCGGCGACGTCGAGCGCCTCGACGACCGGCTCCATCAGCCGCGGGTAGCCGTCGTCGGCGCAGACGGTGTTCACGACGTAGCTGGAGACGTGGCGCAGGTCGTCGGCGACCACGTCCATCCACTCCAGGTAGTTGCGCAGCGTCTGCAGGTCGTCGATCGAGAACTCGTCGCCCACGGCTCCCCCGTCCCCCGCGACCGGACCTCCCGGCCGCGGCTCCCACCGTAGGACGGTCCGCGCGCCCGGCCCGGGGTCCGTCCACAGGCGCCCGGGCGCTCGAGGGGCCACCCGGTCGCGCGGCCGTTGTAGCGTTACCGACCGGTAGCACGGTGCGACACGCCCCCGGACGGGTGGTCTCCGCGCTCAAGGACGGACCCCGATCGGCCGAAGGAGCCCTGTGCACCCCTTGTTCCGCGAGCCGTTGCGCTTCGACGTGCTCACGTGGCTGTGGTGGGTGCTGGTCGGCGGGGTCTACGTCGCCCACCTGCGCCTCGACACCTGGGTGTCGGCCTGGGCGTTCATCGTGGCCGGCGTCGTGGTGGCGTCCGCGTTCACCCTGCTCGTCGCCCTGCTGCGGTACCTGGTCGACGGCCCGCAGCGCCGCGTCGAGGGCGCCCGCACGATGCGCGAGGTGCTCGGCATCGACGTCCTGCCCGGCGTGGGCGACTGGACCCGCGAGCAGGCCGAGGCCCACGCGGCCGCCCAGCTCGAGGCCGCCGAGGCGCAGGCCGCCGAGGCCGAGCGGGTGGCGGCCCTGGAGGTCGAGCGCGACGAGGTCACCGTCGCGCTGCCGCTCGAACCCCCCACCGCCGCACTCCCGGTCGTCGCCGCCGAGCCCGCCCCCGTCCCGGTGGCGGCCGGCCCGGTGCCCACGCCGGTCGCCGCGCCCGTCCTGGAGGCGCCCCGCGCGCTGCGGCTCGAGGTGAGCGAGGTCCGCATCCCCGCCGGGCGCCCGGTCACCGTCACCTGGTCGCTCGAGGGCGCCGACACCGTCGTGGTCGACGGCCGCCCCGGCTTCCCGTCCCACGGGCAGACCACGGTCGCGGTGCGCGAGACGCGGCACGTGCTCGTCGTCGGCTCGAACGCGGCCGGCGTCACCGCCGTCACCACCCCCGAGATCGAGGTCGTCCCCGAGGCCCCCGAGCCCGCGCCGCTGCCGCCCCTGCCGCCGGAGCCCCAGGCGCGGCCGGAGCGCCGCGGCCCGGCCGTGCACCGGCTCCAGATCGACCTCGGGTCGACCACGGGCGGGTCGACGTCCGCCCTGGCGCACCTGGACCGGGTGCTGGCGGCCCAGGACCGGCTGCGCTCGACCGGGCCGGACCTGCCCGGCCTCGGGGTCCCGGAGTCCTTCGGGCGCTGGCTGCGCGGCCACCCGCGATCGCGGTTCGTGCGCGCCGGTTCCTACCTCCCGCCGCTCCAGCCGGGGCGACAGGCTGCCGACACCTCCCTGGAGGAGGTCGTCGCGGAGCCCGACCCGACCGCGACCGCACGCCCCGTGACCGCCGAGGACGACAGGACGACCACGTGACCCCCGTGACCCGCTTCCTGCTGGCCGTGGCCGGCTCGAACCGCGACGTGCTGGCGCACGCGCCTCGCGACGTCGCCAAGCAGGCGAGCCTCGGCGGGACGCTGCTCACCACCGCGGGCCTGGCCGGCGTCGCCGGCTCGCTCGCGCTCTGGATGGCGCTCGACGTCCCGGTGTGGGCCTCGGTCGCGCTCGGCGCGCTGTGGGGCCTGGCGATCCTCAACCTCGACCGCTGGCTGATCGTGTCGACGCCGCGGCTGCCGTCCAAGCGCGCGACGCTGGCGATGGCGACCCCGCGCGTGCTGCTCGCCGTCGTCATCGGCCTGGTCGTGTCGACGCCGCTGACGCTGCAGATCTTCAAGGCCGAGATCGACGCCGAGCTGATCCAGATGCACACCGAGGAGCTCGAGGCGTTCGAGGACCGCCTCGACAACGACCCCCGGTTCCGCGACATCGACCAGATGAAGGCCGAGATCTCCGAGCTCGAGCTCGCCGTCGCCGCCGGTGCGCCCGTCGACGCCGTCTCGGCCAACCCCGAGGTCGCCGCGCTCACCGACCAGCTCGCCCAGGTCACCGCCGACTACAACGCCGCGGAGCAGGAGGTCGCCTGCGAGAAGGACGGCACCTGCGGCTCCGGCGTCATCGGCGCGGGTCCGGCGTTCGAGGAGAAGCAGGCCCGCCGCGACCGGCTCGCCGGCGAGGTCGACCGGCTCCAGGCGGCGCTCGACGCCAAGACCGCCGAGGTGCGCCAGTCGGTGGCCACCTCGACCGAGCAGACCGCCATCTCCAACCAGGCCCGCATCGACGACCTGCGCGACCAGGTCGACGACGCCGAGTCCAAGCGCGACGCCGAGGTCGCGGCGCACGACGCCACCACCGCCAGCAACGACGGCCTGCTCGCCCGGCTCGAGGGCCTGCACCGGCTGACGACGGACAACTGGATCCTGCAGTTCGCCCACATCCTGCTGTTCCTGTTCCTCACCGCCATCGAGTGCCTGCCGATCCTGTTCAAGACCCTGCTGGCCCTGACCAAGCCGACGCTCTACGAGCAGCTCACGCAGATGGAGGACGAGCGCGGCATCGACCGCGCCAAGCTGCGGTTCGACGTCGAGCACGCCGAGGCGATGTCGGTCGCGCAGGCCTCGCTGGAGGCCGCCAAGGTGCGCTCGGCGACCCAGCTCGACGCCGAGGTCCGCACGGCGCAGACCGTCCTGGACGCCCAGGTCGACCTCGCCGGCAAGGCCGTGACGGAGTGGAAGCGCCGCGAGACCGCACGCATCGCCGCCGAGATCGACGAGTTCGGCGTCGAGGCCGTGCTGAGCCAGCCCTCGCTCCCCCACCAGGACCGCCGCTGACCGAGGCGGTCGCGCGCCCCCTCTCCCGAATCGAGGGACGGGACGGTCAGCCGGACGCGCCCGCCGGGGTCTCGCGGACGGGCAGCCGGACGACGAAGCGGGTGTCGCCGGGCTCGGACTCGACGTCGATGCGCCCGCCGTGGCGCTGGGTGACGATCCGGTAGCAGATGTCGAGCCCCAGGCCGGTGCCCTCGCCGGTCGGCTTGGTGGTGAAGAACGGCTCGAAGATCCGCGTGCGCAGCTCCTCGGGCACACCGGGGCCGGTGTCGCCGACCTCGACGACCACCCACTCCGGGGCGCCGTCGGTGCCGTCCTCGACCCGGGTGCGCAGCCGCAGCGTCCCGCCGCCCTTCATCGCACCGACCGCGTTGTCGATCAGGTTCGTCCACACCTGGTTCAGCTCACCCGGGTACCCCGGGACGACGGGCAGGTCGTCCTTGAGGTCCTTGTCGAGGGTGATGCCGGCGGCCTTGATCTTGTGGTGCAGCATCACGACGGTGCTCTTCAGGCCCTCGCGCACGTCGAGGTGCTGGAACGGCGCGCGGTCGAGCTGGGAGTACTGCCGGGCCGCGCCGACCAGGTTGGAGATGCGGTCGGTCGAGTCCTCGATCTCGTCCATGAGCATCTCGGTCTCGACGGCGTACGCGATCCAGCCCAGGCCCGACCCGAGCACCTCCTCCGGCAGGTCGCCGGCGACCTCGTCGAGCCAGTCGGTGTCGAGTCCCGCGGCGACGTACACCGGCGCGAGGTCCCAGCCGTTGGTCAGGCCGCGCTCGTCCATCCAGTCGCCGATGGCGTCCTCGGCGTCCGCGGTCTCGACCGGTGACAGGTCGGGCGCCTTGGCCTTGCGCTCGATCGCGTCCTCCTGCGCGGCGGCCAGCCGCACCAGGACGGCCGGGTCGACGTGCCCCTCGGCGAGGGCCGACAGCTTGTGCCGCATCTTCGAGACCCGTTCGCGCAGCGACGACGTCGCGCGCACGGCAGCGGCGGCGGGGTTGTTCAGCTCGTGGGTGAGCCCGGCCGACAGGCGCCCGAGGGACAGCAGCCGCTCCCGCTCGCCGATGATCTGGTTCGAGCGGCGCACGCCGACGTACACGCCCTCGAGCAGGTGCATCGCCATCGGGAACCACTCGCGCACCGCGTGCCCGAGCTCGGGCGCGTCGAGGACGAAGAACGAGCAGTCGGTGACGGCCAGGAGGCTGCCCATGTAGCGGGTCTCCTCCGAGCTCGTCACGAACGCCGTGGTGGCCCCCGCGTACACGCCGCGCTGGTTGGTGCGGTTGATCTCGGTGTCGTGGCCCTGCACGAGGCGGCGCATCGACAGCGTCCCCTCGAGCAGCACGAAGAAGCAGGTCGCGGGCTCGCCCTCGGCGTACACGACCTCGCCGGCGCGGCGGTGCTCGACGCCGCCGCGGTCGGCGAGCCACTGCAGCTGCGCGTCCTCGAGCTCCTCGAACAGGAACAGCGTGCGCAGCTCCTGGACGTCGATCGTGTTCGCGGCGGTGGCGGGATCCATCAGGTCTCTCCGAGGTAGCGGTGGACGAGCGTGACGGCGAGGGCTCCCTCGCCGACGGCGGAGGCGACCCGCTTGACCGAGGCCGAGCGCACGTCGCCGGCGACGAAGACGCCGGGGACGCTGGTCTCGAGCAGGTACGGGTCGCGGTCGAGTCCCCAGACCTCCGGGAGCCGCGCGTGCGCGGCGAGGTCGGGGCCGGTGAGGACGAACCCGGCCTCGTCGCGGACGACGTCGTCGGGCAGCCAGTCGGTGCGGGGGGCCGCGCCGATGAAGACGAACACGTGGGCGCAGTCGACGACCTCGTCCTCGCCGGTCGAGACGTCGTGCAGCGTGACGCACTCGAGGTGGTCCGACCCGGTGCAGCTGGTGACCGTGGTGCAGGTGCGCACCTCGATCGTGTCGATCGCCGCGATCTGCTCGACCAGGTAGTGCGACATCGACGCGCGCAGGTCGGGTCCGCGCACGGCGATGGTCACCTTCGCGGCGTGCTGCGCGAAGAACACGGCCGCCTGCCCGGCGGAGTTCGCACCTCCGACGACGATGACGTGCCGCCCGGCGCACGCCTCGGCCTCGGTCGAGGCCGAGCCGTAGTAGACGCCGCGGCCGACGAGATCGGCCGCGCCCTCGGCCTCGAGCTCGCGGTACGAGACGCCGGTCGACAGCACGACGGCGTGCGCGCCGACCTCGCTGCCGTCGTCGAGGGTGAGCACCTTGGCCGGGCCGCGGGTGCGCAGCCCGGTGACGGTGCGCGCGCTGAGCATCTCGGTGCCGAACCGCAGCGCCTGCCGGCGCGCGCGGTCGGTGAGCTGCCCGCCGGAGACGCCGTCGGGGAAGCCGAGGTAGTTCTCGATCCGCGAGCTCTGCCCGGCCTGGCCTCCCGGCGCCTGCCGCTCGACGAGGACGGTCGACAGCCCCTCGGACGCGCCGTACACGGCCGCACCGAGGCCGGCCGGACCGGCGCCGACGATGGCGAGGTCGTAGAACTCCCCGCTCGGTGTCGTGCTCATGCCGACGGCCTCGGCGAGCTCGGACGTCGTGGGCCGCCGCAGCACGGTGCCGTCGGGGGCGACGACGACCGGCACGTCCTCGGGGGTGGCGTCGGCCAGCGCGAGCATCCGCTCGCCCTCGACGTCGTCGACGCCGTACCAGGTGTAGGGCACG
Organism: Angustibacter speluncae; assembly: GCF_054777815.1. Classification (NCBI taxonomy): domain Bacteria; kingdom Bacillati; phylum Actinomycetota; class Actinomycetes; order Kineosporiales; family Kineosporiaceae; genus Angustibacter; species Angustibacter speluncae. Next base: position 33,344 of record NZ_BAAHAF010000089.1, read on the forward strand.
CCGTTGCGCGACAGGAAGTCGCGCAGCTCGAACGACGGGCGCGACCAGCGGTGGCCCAGCAGCTTCACCTGGGTGCGCGAGCGCCGGGACGTCTTGCGCCACAGGCCGATCAGCGAGTCGACCACCGGGTAGAGCTTCTCCTCCGGCGGCTCCCACGGCTTGACCAGGTAGTGGTCGACGTCGACCAGGTTGATCGCGGAGATGGCCGCGTCGGTGTCGGCGTACGCGGTCAGCAGCGCACGCCGGGCGTCCGGGACGAGGTCCATCGCCTGCTCGAGGAACTCGATGCCGTTCATCGCCGGCATCCGGTAGTCGGCCAGGATCACCGCCACCTGGTCGCCCCGCAGGGCGACCTCCTTGATCGCGTCGAGCGCCTGCTGCCCGGACTCGGCCCGCAGCACGCGGAAGTCGCTGCCGTACTGGCGGCGCAGGTCGCGCGCGACGGCGCGGGACACCGCGGCGTCGTCGTCGACGGTGAGCAGGACCGGACGACCGCCCTCACGCGCCTCGCTCACGCAGGGGTCCCCTCGGCGGCGTCGCGGGCGGCGGTGCCCTTCGGGTCGCGCCCGGTCTCGTCGACGAAGCACCAGCGCCAGGTCTCGCCCGGCTCCCAGGAGGTGATGACGGGGTGCCCGGTCTCGGCGCCGTGCGCGGACGCATGCCTGCCGGGCGAGGAGTCGCAGCAGCCGACGTGGCCGCAGGCGAGGCACAGGCGCAGGTGCACCCAGCGGCCGTCGTGGGCCAGGCACTCCTCGCAGCCCTGCGGCGTCACGGCCTGCGGCGGCTGCTCGGGTGCCGCCTCCAGGTGCTCGCACATCGCCATGGGGACCTCCTCGTGCGCGGGTCGCGGGCCGACGGCCCGCGGCTGGGTGGCAGCGGGCCTCATCATGCCAACGCCGCGAGACGGCCGGGAATGCCCGGGCGCGAGGTGGCGTTGGCGCGAGATACCCCCTGGGGGTACCACTGACACGCGAGGAGGACGACGTGGACCACGGGACGCACAGCCTGACCCGGACGGCGGTCACGGCCACCCTGCACTGCCTCACCGGCTGCGCCGTCGGCGAGGTGCTCGGGCTGGTGATCGGCACGGCGCTCGGATGGGGCGCGGTGGCGACGATCGCCCTCGCCGTCGGCCTCGCCTTCGTGTTCGGCTACGCCCTCACCATGCTGCCCCTGCTGCGCTCGGGCCTCGGCGTGCGCCGCGCGCTCGGCATCGCGCTGGCGGCCGACACCGTGTCGATCCTGGTCATGGAGGTGGTCGACAACGCGGTCGTGCTCGCCGTCCCGGGGGCGATGGAGGCCGGGCTCGCGAGCCCGCTGTTCTGGGGCTCGCTCGCGTTCGCGCTCGCCGTCGCGTTCGTCGTGACCGTCCCGGTCAACCGGGCGCTCATCGCCCGCGGCCGCGGGCACGCCGTCGTGCACGCCCACCACTGAGGAGGACGCCGACCCGGCGCGCGCCGGGTCGGCTACGGTGCGCGTGTGGTCGGGGCAGCAGCGCGCACGCACGTCGGTCGCGTCCGGGACGGCAACGAGGACGCCCACGTGGTCACCGACGCGGCCTGGGTGGTGGCCGACGGGATGGGCGGGCACCCCGGCGGCGAGGTCGCCAGCGAGCTCGCGGCACGGGCCGCCGCCGACGTCCCCGACGGCAGCGACGACCCCGCCGGCGTCGTGCGCTCGGCGTTCGAGGCGGCCCGCCGGTACGCCACCGAGCGCGAGCAGTTCGGGCGCCCGATC
>NZ_BAAHAF010000090.1:0-6251 GCF_054777815.1 Angustibacter speluncae
GCGCAGGTCGGGACGCGAGCACCTCCGCGGCGTGCGCGCCGCGTCGGCACCGCCCCCGGCCCGGCAGGGCCGCGAGGCGCCGGGCGCCCGCACCACCTTCGTCCCCACCGCGGTCGTGCTGCCCGACGGCAGCCGCGCGCCGGTCGAGCCGGCGTCGACCCGGGACGGCGTCCTCGAGGTGCCGGAGCAGGTCGACCGGGTGGGCTGGTGGGACGGCAGCGCGCTGGTCGGCGACCCCTACGGCTCGACCGTGGTCGCGGGCCACGTCGACTCGGCCGCGCAGGGGCTCGGGGTCCTCGCCGGGCTGCTGTCCGCGGTGCCGGGCGACGTCGTCACGGTGGAGGGCGAGGGCGGCAGCGCGCGCTACCGGGTGTCGTCGGTCGAGGCCGTCCCCAAGGAGGCGCTGGCGACGGCGGGCGAGGCGCTCGACCAGACCGGCGCCCACCGGCTCGTCCTGATCACCTGCACCGGGCGGTTCGACCCGCTGCGCCGCAGCTACGACGACAACCTGGTCGTGACGGCGCTCCCCGAGGACGGCTGATCCTGCTGCGACCTCGCGTCGTCCACAGGGCGGCCGGAGGGGGTCGTCGTCCACAGCCGGGCGCACGGCCGTGGCGGGCGCCCGCCGCGGCGACCACGGTGGTGGCGTGGGCAGGGACCGGGGACGGCGGGCGTGGCGGCTGGCAGCGCCGGCGCTGCTCGCCGGCCTGCTGACCACCCCGGGCCCGGCGGACGGCTCCCCCGCCGCCGGGTCCGGGACCGGGCGTCCCGGTGAGAGCCCGGCCGGGCAGGGGTGGTCCTGGCCGCTCGCCGGGGCGTCCGGCCCCCCGGAGGTGGTCCGCCGGTTCGCGGTCCTGCCGTCGCCGTGGCTGCCGGGCCACCGCGGCGTCGACCTCGCGACCGCCGTCGGGGCACCGGTGCTCGCCCCGTCGGCGGGCACGGTCGTGTTCGCGGGCCGGGTCGTCGACCGCGGGGTGCTGACCCTCGAGCACACCGGCGGGTTGCGCACGAGCTACGAACCGGTGCAGGCGCTGCTGCCGGTCGGCACCGCGGTCGCGCGCGGCCAGGAGGTCGCGGTGGTCACCGCCGAGCGCGGGCACTGCCCGGGGGCGGTGTGCCTGCACTGGGGCCTGCGCCGGGGCGAGCAGTACCTCGACCCGCTGGCGCTGCTCGGTCGTCCTCGCTTCGTGCTGCTGCCGTCCGCGGGGGTCGCGCGCACCGCGCCGGTAGCCTCGGCCCACCGTGACACCACCTCCCGCCGACCCGCGGCCGCCGCTCGGCCCGCTCCTGCGCGAGCGGGCCGACCTCGTGGCGCTGGTGGCGCTGGGCGGGGCGCTCGGATCGCTCGGGCGCTGGGCGGTCGGCGGGGCCCTCCCCGCGTCCGAGGGCGCGCCCGCCTGGTCGACGGTGCTCGTGAACGTCACCGGCGCCGCCGCCCTCGGCGCGCTGCTGGCGTGGCTCGCGGCCCGCCGGCCCGGGTCGCGGCGCGCGCAGCCGCTGGTCGGCACCGGGTTCCTTGGCGGCTGGACGACGTTCTCGGCGGCCGTGCTCGACGTGCAGGGGCACCTGGCCGCCGGTCACCTCGCCACCCTCGGCCTCGCCGTGGTGGTCGGGCTCGGCCTCCCGGTGGTCGCCGCCTGGGCCGCGATGCACCTGACCCGGACGGTCCTCGGCGACGGCGACGGTCACGTGGGCCGGACGCCGTGACGGCGCTGCTCGTGGTCGCGGGTGCCGCCGTGGGAGCGCCGACGCGCTACCTCGTCGACCTGCTGGTGCGGTGGTGGCTGCGGTCCGGACCCGACGACGTCCCCTGGGGCACGGCGGTGGTCAACCTCGGCGGCTCGCTGCTCATCGGGCTGGTCGCGGGCAGCACCCTCGACCACCCGTCGTCTGCGCTGACGGCCCTGGTCGGCACCGGCTTCTGCGGCGCGCTCACCACCTACTCGACCTTCTCGGTCGAGACGGTGCGGCTCGTCGAGCGGGGGCGCCCCGGCGCCGCGGCCGGCTACGCCGTCGGCAGCCTGGTGGCGGGGGTGGTCCTGTGTGTGCTCGGCGCCGCGGCAGGTCGCGCGCTCAGCTGACCTCGGCGATGCGGCCGCGCAGCTGCAGCACCGCCTTGGTGTGCATCTGGCAGATCCGCGACTCGGTGACACCGAGCACCGACCCGATCTCGGCCAGGGTCAGGCCCTCGTAGTAGTAGAGGGTGACGACGATCTTCTCGCGCTCGGGCAGCTGGTCGATCGCCCGCGCGAGCAGGTACTTCGTCTCCTCGCCCTCGAACGCCATCACCGGGTCGACGGCCTTGGCGTCCTTCAGCGTGTCGCCGAGGGACATGCCGCCCTCGCCCTTCTCGGCGCCGGCGGCGCCGCCGAGCAGTTCGTCGAGCGCGACGACGTTCACGTACGAGACCTGGCTGAAGATCGCGTGCAGGTCGCGCAGCGGGATGCCCATCCGCGCGGCGACCTCGGGCTCGGTCGGCGTGCGGTGCAGCTCGGTCTCGAGCTCGGCGTACGTGCGCTCGACCTCACGGGCCTTGGAGCGCACCGACCGCGGGATCCAGTCCATCGAGCGGAGCTCGTCGATGATCGCGCCGCGGATGCGCGACAGCGCGTAGGTCTCGAACTTGATCGCCCGCTCGAGGTCGAACTTCTCGATCGCGTCGATCAGGCCGAAGATGCCGTACGAGACCAGGTCGGCCTGCTCGACGTTCGGCGGCAGACCGACGCCCACGCGGTTGGCGACGTACCGCACCAGCGGCGAGTAGTTGAGGATCAGCTTCTCGCGCGCGGCGGCGCTGCCCGTGGCCTTGAAGTCCTCCCAGAGGACGCGGACCGCGGCCTCCTTGTCGGCCTTGGCCAGCTGGGCCTCGGCCGCCTCGTCGAGGGCGGCGGCCTCGGCGGCCGCCGCGGGGTCCTCGCCGGCGGCCTGCTCGTCGTCGGCCTCGTCGCCGCTGTCCTCGGCGTCGGCGGCGGCGAGCAGCGCGTCGGCCTGCGCCGTGAGCGAGTCGGGGTCGGTCGCGCCCGGGGACGCGTCGACGTCGAGCTGCTCGTCGTCGTCGAGGTCGTTCCTGCTGCGACTCACCGCGACCCCCTCCGCGTCAGGCACGGGGGTGCGCCTGCTGGTACGTGCTGCGCAAGCGCTCCACCGAGACGTGTGTGTACACCTGTGTCGTGGCGAGACTAGCGTGACCGAGCAGCTCCTGGACGCTTCTCAGGTCAGCTCCCCGGTCGAGCAGGTGCGTGGCCGCGCTGTGCCGCAGCGCGTGCGGCGAACCGTCGACCCCCGTGCCCGACTCGCGCAGCAGCGCGTGCACCAGGGTGCGGACCTGCCGCTGGTCCCAGCGGCGGCCGCGCTGACCGAGCAGCAGCGCGGGGCCCGACCCGTCGACGACCAGGCGCGGGCGCCCGCGCGCGAGCCAGTCGCGGACCGCCCGGCCGGCCGGGAGACCGAACGGCACGGTGCGCTCCTTGTCGCCCTTGCCGACGACCCGCAGCACCGACCGCTCGAGGTCGACGTCGTCGACGTCGAGGCCGACGAGCTCGGCCACCCGGATGCCGGTGGCGTACAGCAGCTCCAGGGCGGCGCGGTCGCGCAGGTGCCCGGGGTCGCCGTCGTCGGCGCGGACCGTGGCGAGGTCGAGCAGGGCGGCCGCCTGGTCGGCCCGCAGCACCGTGGGCAGGTGCCGCTCGCGCTTCGGCGCCGTGAGCCGGGTCGAGGGGTCGTGGCTCATCCGGCCGGTGCGCGACGCCCACGAGGTGAAGGTGCGCGCCGACGAGGCGCGCCGCGCCATCGTCGACCGGGCCAGGCCCCCGCGGGTCATCGCCGCGAGCCAGCCGCGGAGCAGGTCGAGGTCGAGCTCGTCGAGGGTCGACCGCCCGTCGTCCGCGGCGCGCGCGAGCAGCTGGCTCACGTCGGCGACGTAGGCCCGCGCGGTGTGCGCCGACCTGCCCCGCTCGGCGGTGAGGAACCGCTGGAAGTCGGCCAGCGCGAGCGCGTAGGGCTCGGGCAGGTCCATGTGGCACACCGTCGCCCGCGGGGAGGCCGCAGGCAAGCAGGCTCCCGGCGTGGCGGGCGCGACCGCCTGTCCGCGGCGACCGCCTGTCCGCGGCGACCGCGGTGGTGCCAGACTCCGCGTGATCGCGCCGCCGGGGCGGCGCGACGACGACCCGAGGAGCGCCCGTGCGCCGCACCACCACCGTCCGCCGTCTTCTGCTCGCCCTCGCGGCGACCGCGCTGGTGGGGGCGGGCGTCGCGCCCGCCACGGCCGTCGCGCCGAGCGCGCCCGCGACCGGACCCACGACCCAGGTGGTCGGCGGCGAGGCCGCCCCGCGGTCGGCGTGGCCGATGCAGGCGGCGCTGCTGCTGCCCGACGTCGCGAACGGCTTCGACGCCCAGTTCTGCGGCGGGACTCTGGTGGCCGCCCGCTGGGTGCTGACGGCCGCGCACTGCGTCGAGGCCGAGGACGGCGGCGTCATCGCGCCCGCCGAGGTGCAGGTGGCGGTCGGCGCGTGGAAGCTCGCCGACATCACGCCGCAGCAGCGGATCGGGGTGACCCGGATCGTGTCGCACCCGCGCTACCGCTGGGAGGAGTCGTGGGCGGCCGGCCGCTACGACGTGGCGCTGCTGCGGCTCGACCGCGCGCTGCCCGGGCCGTACGCGGCGCTGGCCGGACCCGCGCAGGACGCCGACTGGGGGCCGGGCACGGTCGCCACCGTCGTCGGCTGGGGCACCAAGGAGTACGGGACGCCGAAGTACGCGCGGGTGCTGCGCCAGACGCAGGTGCCCGTCGTCGACGACGCGACCTGCGCGACCATCTACCCCGAGCTGCACGGACCCAGCACGCTGTGCGCCGGCTGGCTCGACACCGGCGGCCGCGACGCCTGCCAGGGAGACTCCGGCGGTCCGCTGTGGGTGCCGGTGCGCGGCACGTGGCGCCAGGTGGGCGTGGTGAGCGGCGGCTTCGGCTGCGCCAAGCCCGGCCACCCCGGCACCTACGGCGACGTGCGCGGGCTGCACGACTGGATCCTCACCCGGATCGGCTGAGCCGCAGCGCCTCCCGGCGCTCACCCCAGCCGTCCGCGCCCGCGGCGCCACACCTGCCGGCCCTCGTCGTCGTGGTCGCGGACGGCGAGGGCGAGCAGCTCGAGCCGCCCGAGCGCGGCCAGCACCGCGGGCGGCGCGGCGCCGGCCGCCACCGCCAGCTGGGCCACCGTGCACCGCCGACGCGGCGCCAGCGCCTCGTAGACCTGCAGGTCGGTGCCCTGCAGCTCGTCGTGCACGGCCACCTGCGCCACCGGCCGCGCCGGGTAGAACTCGCCCACGGCGCTGGCGAGCTCGACCACCTCGTCGGCCGTGGTGACGCAGACCGCGCCGTCCTCGCGCAGCAGCCGGTGGCACCCGGCCGAGCCCGCGGAGGTCACCGGCCCGGGCACGGCCCCGAGCGGCCGCCCGATCCGCACCGCGTGGCGCGCGGTGCTGAGGGCGCCCGAGCGCCAGGCCGCCTCGACCACCACTGTCGCGCCCGCGAGCGCCGCGATCAGCCGGTTGCGCTCCAGGAAGCGCCACCGGGTCGGGTCGGCGCCCGGCGGGCTCTCGGACACGACCGACCCGTCGACGGCCACCTGCGCGAGCAGCCGCTCGTGCACGCGCGGGTAGGCGCGGTCGACCCCGCAGGCCAGCACGCACACCGTGCGCCCGTCGGCCGCGAGCGCGCCCTGGTGCGCAGCGGCGTCGACCCCGAACGCCCCGCCGGACACCACCACGAGCCCGTGCCGCGCGACGCCGACCGCCAGGTCGCCGGCGACGTGCCGCCCGTAGGCGGACACCGCTCGGGACCCGACCAGCGCGACCGAGCGGTCGGCCCGCAGGTCGCCGCCGCCGCGCACCCACAGGCACGCCGGGCGTCGCTCGCGCAGGTCGTCGAGCCCCGGCGGCCAGTCGGGGTCACCCGGCACCACGACCCGTCCGCCGAGCGCCCGCACGGCCTCGACGTCGCGGCGAGGGTCGGTGTGGGCGAGCCGCACCCGCCAGCGGTCCGCCGCCTCGGCGAGCGCCGCGACGACCCGGGCGCGGTCGGCGCGCACGACCTCGGTGGGTGCGTCCTCCAGCGAGGTGTCGTCCGGCACGGTGCCCGCGGCGCCCGCGGCGACGGGCAGCGGCGAGCCCTCCGCCACGTGCCGCAGCGCCCGGGCAGGGCCCAGCCGGTCGGCGACCCGCGCGCCGACCCGGTCGGTCGGCTCGACCACGCGGCT
>NZ_BAAHAF010000091.1:0-28026 GCF_054777815.1 Angustibacter speluncae
CGAGGCGGTCGCCGCCGAGCCGTCCGAGCTGGTGCTCGGCCCCGTCGCCGCCCGGGTGCGCACCGAGCTGCACCGCGACCGCGACCTCGCCGCCGCGCGCGCGCAGGACGCCCTGGCGTCCGAGCGGTACGTCCGCCTGCTCGACGCCCTCGACGCCGTCGCCGACGACCTCCCGCCGCGGCGCCGCGGTCGTCGCCCGGCGGCCGACGTCGTGCCCGAGCTGGTGCACCGCGACGCCCGCCGGGTGCACCGCGCTGCCCGGTCGGCCCGACGCGCGTCGGGGCCGGCGCACGACGCGGCGCTGCACGAGGTGCGCAAGACGGCGAAGCGGCTGCGCTACGCGGCCGAGCTGTCCGAACCGCTGGCGCGCAAGGGGTCTCGCCGTCTGCGTCGGCGGGCGAAGGCGCTGCAACAGGCCCTGGGCGAGCACCAGGACGCCGCGGTCACCCGCACCGCGCTGCGCCGTCTCGGCGTCGCCGCCCACCTCGCCGGCGAGAACGGTTTCACCTTCGGCGTCCTGCTCGGCACCGAGCGGCTGCGTGCGCACGAGGCGCAGGTGCGCGCCGACGAGGCGCTGCGGCGGCTGCCGGCTCCCGGGCGGGCCGGTCGATGGGTGGGTGGAGGCTGAGACGCCTACGCTGACGCCATGACTGAGGCGGTCGGGACGGTGCGGGCGCTGGTGCGGTACCCGCTGAAGTCGGCGGACGGCGAGGCGCTCGAGGCGGTCGCGGTCACCGCCGAGGGCCTCGAGGACGACCGGCGCTGGGCGCTGCGGTCGGCCACCGGCGAGCCCGTGACCGCGAAGGAGGTGCCCGCGCTGCGCGGGGTGCGTGCCCGCAGCATCGGGGGGCACCTGGTCGTCGAGCCCGCGGACGCGCTCACCGACCTGGTGGGCGCCGACGTGCAGGTCGAGGACGTGCCCGGCGGCCACCAGCAGGTGGCGGCCGTGCACCTGGCGAGCCACGGTGCGGTGTCGGCGCCGGACGCACCGACCGGGTGCGATCCCGAGCCGCGCGCGAACCTCGTCCTCGACCTGGCCCGGCCCGGCGCCGAACGCGGCTGGGTGGGCCGACGGGTGCGCGTCGGCGGTGCGGTGCTCGAGGTGACGCGCGAGCCGCAGCGCTGCCTCGGCGTCTACTGCTCGGTGGTCGAGGCGGGCACCGTCCGCGTCGGTGACGAGGTGCTGCTCGGCGGCTGACCGGCCAGCGCGACCAGCGCCCCGACGACGGGGGTGGCCAGCACCGCCGCCCGCACGGCGTCGTCGGTGACGGCGGACGACCGCTCCTCGACGAACCGGGCGGCGGCTGCCGGCAGCCGGTCCGCGAGCGGGTCGCCGACGGCCCGCAGCACCCGGTGGACGAGCAGCACCAGTCGTCCCGGCTCCAGCCCGCCCGGCGGGTGGCCGACGTCGAGCGCCTCGGTCGCGACCGCGCGGGCGAGGTCGGCCGCCTCCTCGGCCCGCCCGGCCTCGAGGAGCACGTCGGCGAGGTGCGCCCGCACCTCGCGCGCCTCGACCTCGAGCCCGAGCGCGAGGTGCTCGTCGAGCGAGCGGCGCAGCGGCTCGACGGCTCCCTCGGCGTCACCCTCGGCCTGCTGCACCAGGGCCTCGACCAGGCCCGCGCGCGCCACCGCGCCCGGCACCTCGCTGCGGACCGCCTCGTCGGCCGCCTCCGCGGCCGTGCGGCGTGCGGCGTCCAGGTCGCCCTCGGCCAGCTGCACGAGCACCAGCGAGAACAGTGCGAACGCCACGAAGTAGTGCAGCTCGTACTCGCGTCCCTGCGCGACCGAGCGGTCGGACCAGGCGCGGGCTGCGGTGAGATCACCTGTCTGCCGGGCGGTCTCGCCGAGCCGCAACAGGCTCGACACGACGCCCTCGGCGTCGCCGAGCTCTTCGGTGAGGGCGAGCGTCTCGAGCCCGGTGCGCAGCGCGGCGTCGAGCCGGCCCTGCTCCAGGGCGATCGAGACCAGGTTGCCCATCACGATGCCCTGCCGCAGGCGGTGGCCGCTGGCGACGAAGAACGCCAGCGCGTCCTCCGTCGCGCGCCGCGCGTCGTCGAGCCGCCCGGTCAGCTGGTGCAGGGTCGCCAGCTGCCCGGACGCCATCGCCTCGCCCTCGGCGTCGCCGGCCTCGCGGTAGGTGCGCACCGAGCGGGTGAGCAGGTCGGTCGCGGTCTCCGGCTCGTGCAGGTTGGTCGCCACCACGCCGAGCAGCCGCAGCACCTCGGCGACGTCGCGCAACGACCCCGCGTCGTGGGCCAGCGGCAGCAGCGCCGTCAGGTGCTCGCGCGCCGCCGCGTGCTGGCCGCGGAACGCCAGGCTCCGACCCGTCACCAGCAGCGCCTGCACCTCGAGGTCGCCGCGGCCGGCCTCGCGGGCGAGCCCGGCCGCCTCCTCGGCGACCGGCACGGCGTCGGCGTAGTCGGAGTGGAAGAACAGCCACCGGCCCTGCGCCACCAGCGCCCGCGCGCGCCGGGCCGGGTCGCCCACCGCGGCCTCCATCAGCGCGTCCAGCACGCGCCGCTGCTCCTCGCGCCGTCCGGCGCGGTCGAGCACCTGCTCCTGCTCCGACAGCACCTCGAACCGCAGGTCCGGGTCGTCGGCCGGTGCGTGCTCGGCCGCCTGCTCGAGCAGCGAGAGCGCCTGCGGCACAGCGAAGGCGCGGGCCGCGTGGCGCCCTGCTCGCAGCAGCCAGGACGCCGCCGCCGCGCCCTCGCCGGCCTCGAGCAGGTGGTGCGCGACCGTCGCGGCGTGCTCGTCGGCGCGACCGCTGGCCTGCACCGCCTCCTGCATCCACGCCGCGGTGAGCGAGTGGTACCTGCGGCGTCGCGGTCGCAGGAGCCCGTCGTAGGCGACGTCGCGCAGCAGCGCGTGCCGGAAGGCGAACTCGCGGGTGCGCTCGAACGCCGACGTCGGCCGCTGGTGCACGACCTCGCGGGCCCGCAGCCGCTGGTAGGCGTCCGACCGCGCGCCGTCGGCAGCGCCGTCGGCGCCGACGGCACCCTCGGCGAGGCGCTCGACGGCGCGGTCCCAGAACACGCGGCCGACGACGCTGGCCCGGTCGACGACGCCGCGCTCGTCGGGTGCCAGCGAGTCCAGGCGCGCCTGCAGGACGCCCCGCAGCGTCCCGGGGACGCTGTGCGAGGGGACCACGTCGGCGTCGACGGTCCAGCCGTCCTCGCCGGTGCGCACGACCCCCTGGTCGATGAGCCACGCGACGAGCTCCTCGATGAAGAACGGGTTGCCCTCGCTGGCGTCGACGACGAGCCGCCGCACCTGCTCCGGCACGTGCGGTGCGCGCTGCAGCACGTCGCCGACCAGCTCGCCGCTCTCGCGCCGCGACAGCGGGCCGAGCCGGACCGTCACCGCGCCGGGCAGCCCCTCGCCCCAGTGCGGGCGCAGGTCGAGCAGGGCGGGACGGGTGCTGGCCACGACGAGCACGGGGTGGCCCTGCGGCGACGCGGCGCACTCCTGCACCCAGTCGAGGCTGGCGTCGTCGGCCCAGTGCAGGTCCTCGAGCAGCAGCACGACCGGCGCCGTGCGCCCGAGCCGCCGCAGCAGCGCCCCGAGCGAGCGGCGGCCCGCGCGCTGCAGCGCCTGCGGGTCGTGCCGCCAGGCGTCCAGCCGGGGCACGTCGCCCAGGCCGAACCCGAGCCAGGCCGCGAGCGCCTCGGGGTCGACGTCCGGGTCGTCGTCGGCCATCGAGGCCAGCCCCGACACCCACGCGTCGCGCACCCGGGCGGTGTCGTCGTCGTCCTGCACGCCGAGCCGCTCGGCGAAGGCCGAGCGCAGCAGCCGGTACGGCGCCGCGCCGTCGGTGGGGGCCGTGCGCCCGCGCAGCAGCCACACCCCGGTCGGCAGCCCGGCCAGCCACGACTCGAAGTCGCTCAGCAGCCGGGTCTTGCCGATGCCGGCGTGCCCGAGCACGGTCACGACCGTCCAGCACGGCTCGGACGGCATGTCCGCGAACGCCTTCTGCAGCCGGCCGAGCTCGATCTCGCGTCCGACCGTGCGGGTCGTCACGCCCTCGACACCCCGCGTCTGCGGCCAGAACCCCTGCGACTGCGCGGAGTGCACCTGGTAGACCTCGACCGGCCCGTCGAAGCCCTTCAGCCGTGCCGCATCGAGCCGCTGCAGCGCGAACGCGCCGCGCACCTGGCGGGCGGTGGCGGCCGAGAGCAGCACGCCCCCGACCGGTGCCGCGGCCTGCAGCCGCGCGGCCCGGTTCATCGTCCCGCCCACGACCACCGGGCCGTCGTCGCCGCGCTCGCCGACCGCGCCCAGCACCACCTCGCCGGTGTCGATGCCGACCCGGACCCGCAGGCCGACCCCGTGCTCGTCCTGCACCCGGGCGTCGAGGTCGGCGAGGTCGTCCAGCGCGCGCAGCGCCGCCCGCACCGCGCGGTGCGGGTCGTCCTCGTGCGCGACCCCGGTGCCGAACACCCCCACCACGGCGTCGCCGATGAACTTCTCGACCACGCCGCCCTCCTCCTCGACGGCGTCGCGCCAGCGCCGGAAGTACGAGCGCATGACCTCGCGCATCGTCTCGGCGCCGAGCCGCGTGGTCAGCGGCGTGGAGTCGACCAGGTCGGCGAACAGGGCGGTGACGAGCTTGCGCTGCTCGCCCGGCTGCCGCAGCCGGGCCCGGCGCTCCTGCAGCGCGCCGACGGCGGCGTCGACGACGGCGTCGCCGAGGACCGCGCGCTGCGACTCCAGCGCCGCGAGCGCGCGGTCGAGGTCCTCGACGTCGTCTCCCGCGCCGGGCCCGTCCGTCATGGCGGCATGATCGTCGCGGCCCCCGGCGGTGTCGAGGGCCCGTCGCTGTCGAGGAGGAACGCGGGCGAGGCGTCGCCGGTGGCGCCGATAGCATCGGGACCGCACGCCCACCCGTTCCCGGACCGAAGGAGCCCCACCGTGCCTGCCCAGCTGACCGTCGTCGTCTCCGGGAGCGAGCGACAGGTCGAGCAGGGCACGACGGCTGCCGACGTGCTCGCCGACGCCGGTCCCGCGAACGGCCCCGAGGCCGTCGTCGTCGCCCGCGTCGACGGCGAGCTGCGCGACCTCACCCACGTCCTGGCCGACGGCGACGTCGTCGAGCCGGTCACCCTGGGCTCGCCCGACGGGCTCGCGGTGCTGCGGCACTCCACCGCCCACGTGCTGGCCCAGGCCGTGCAGGAGCTGTTCCCCGACGCGCGGCTCGGCATCGGCCCGCCCGTCACCGACGGCTTCTACTACGACTTCGACGTCGCCGAGCCGTTCACCCCGGATGACGTCAAGCGCCTCGAGAAGCAGATGCAGCGCGTCGTCAAGGAGGGCCAGACCTTCGCCCGCCGGGTGGTGTCGGACGACGACGCCCGCGCCGAGCTGGCGTCCGAGCCGTACAAGCTCGAGCTGATCGGGCTCAAGGGCGGCGGCGACGTCGCGGAGGCGGCCGAGGGCGCCGACGCCGAGGTCGGCGGCGGCGAGCTGACCATCTACGACAACCTGCGTCGTGACGGCTCGCTGGCGTGGAAGGACCTGTGCCGCGGGCCGCACCTGCCCTCGACCCGGCTGATCGGCAACGGCTGGTCGCTCATGCGCACCGCCGCGGCGTACTGGCGGGGGAGCGAGAAGAACCCGCAGCTGCAGCGGGTCTACGGCACCGCGTGGCCCACCAAGGACGACCTGGTCGCCCACAAGGAGCGGCTCGCCGAGGCCGAGCGACGCGACCACCGCAAGCTGGGCGCCGAGCTCGACCTGTTCTCGTTCCCGGACGAGATCGGTTCGGGGCTGCCGGTCTTCCATCCCAAGGGCGGGGTGATCAAGCGCGAGATGGAGGACTACGTCCGCCGCCGGCACATCGAGGAGGGCTTCGAGTACGTCGGCACCCCGCACATCGCCAAGGAGGGGCTGTTCCACACCTCCGGGCACCTGCCGTACTACGCCGAGGGCATGTTCCCGGCGGTCGAGGTCGACGCCGGCGCCTACCGCATCAAGGCGATGAACTGCCCGATGCACAACCTGATCTACCGCTCGCGCGGCCGCTCCTACCGCGAGCTGCCGCTGCGGCTGTTCGAGTTCGGGCACGTCTACCGCAACGAGAAGTCCGGCGTGGTGCACGGGCTCACCCGCGTCCGCGGGTTCGCGCAGGACGACTCGCACTCCTACGTCACCGCCGAGCAGGCGCCGGGTGAGATCAAGCACCTGCTCGACTTCTGCCTCAGCCTGTTCCGCGACTTCGGCCTCGACGACTTCTACCTCGAGCTCTCCACCCGCGACGACGCGAAGAAGGACAAGTTCATCGGGGACGACGAGGAGTGGGAGGTCGCCACCAAGGTGCTCGAGGACGTCGCGCTCGGTGCGGGCCTCGAGCTCGTCGCCGACCCCGGCGGCGCCGCCTACTACGGGCCGAAGATCTCGGTGCAGGCCCGCGACGCCATCGGCCGCACCTGGCAGATGTCGACCATCCAGTACGACTTCAACCAGCCGCGCGGCTTCGAGCTCGAGTACCAGGCGGCCGACGGCACCCGGCAGCGCCCGGTGATGATCCACTCGGCGAAGTTCGGCTCGATCGAGCGGTTCATCGGCGTCCTCACCGAGCACTACGCGGGCGCGTTCCCGCCCTGGCTGTCGCCGGTGCAGGTCACCTGCGTCCCCGTCGCCGAGCCGTTCGTCGACCACCTCTGGGAGGTGGCGAGGAAGCTGAAGGCGCACGGCATCCGGGTCGAGGTCGACGAGTCCGACGACCGGTTCCCGAAGAAGATCCGCAACGCCACCAAGTCGAAGGTGCCGTTCGTCCTCATCGCCGGGGGCGAGGACGCCGAGGCCGGCGCGGTGAGCTTCCGCTTCCGCGACGGGTCGCAGGACAACGGCGTCCCCGTCGACGAGGCCGTCGCGCGGGTCGTGGAGGCCGTCCGCACCCGGTCCCAGGTCTGAGCGTGGCCGACGACGCGGCCCGCGAGCCGCGGGCCGACCACCCGGGGGACCCGGACGCGTTCGAGCGGCTGTGGACGCCGCACCGGATGGTCTACCTCGAGGGCGAGGACAAGCCGCAGGACGGCGACGAGGGGCCGCAGTGCCCGTTCTGCCGCGCCGCGACGAGCGAGGACGACGTGGCCTCGCTCGTCGTCGCGCGCGGCGAGGTGGCCTACGTCGTGCTGAACCTCTACCCGTACAACCCCGGTCACCTCCTGGTGTGCCCGTACCGGCACGTCGCCGACTACACCGACCTCACCGACGACGAGGTGGCCGAGGTGGCCGCGCTGACGCGCACCGCGATGCGGGTCGTGCGGTCGGTGTCGGCGCCGCACGGGTTCAACCTCGGTCTCAATCAGGGCGAGGTCGCGGGCGCGGGCATCGCGGCGCACCTGCACCAGCACGTGGTGCCGCGCTGGGGCGGCGACGCGAACTTCCTGCCGGTCGTGGCGCGCACCAAGGCGCTGCCGCAGCTGCTGGGGGACACCCGCGACCGGCTCGCGGCGGCCTGGCCGACCGCCTGACCTCGGTCGCTCTGACGTCAGTCGCCGCGGCGCAGCCGTCCGGTCGCCACGAGGTCGAGCGCCACGTCGTGGAAGGACAGGACCGACTCGCCGCCGTCGAGGCCGTGCTCGACCACCTTCGCGACCTTGTCGAACGGGAACGCGGCGTCGCCGTTCGCGAAGACGACCGCCCAGCGCCCGTCGACGAGCGCCCACCGGGCGTCCGCCGCGCGCACCAGGCACTCGCCGACGAAGCTCGCCACGACGGCGGCCAGCCCGCCGTCCGGCGCGACGTCCACCCGCGCGCGGGTCCGCTCCAGGTAGCCCTCGACCCACGCGACGCCGTCGCGGTCCAGCTGCAGCCCGCCCTCGACCAGCGGGCCGAGCTCGTCGAGCGCCAGCCGGACGTTCGCCTCGATGGCGGCGCGGCCGCGTGCCTCGTCCTCGTCCACGCGGGCGAGGGTACGTCGGCGCGGCGCGCTCAGCCGGCCGCGGGACGGCGGGCGGCGAGCGCCGAGCCGGTGCGCTGCACGGCGGGCGCGAACGGCCGGTCGAAGGCCGACAGGTCGACCCGGGCCTCGCCCTCGCGGTAGATCACCCGCGGCCCCGACAGCGTGTCGAGGATGAGCTGGCAGCGGGCAACGTCGTCGTCGGCGTGCAGGTCGGTCCCCATGCGTCCCATGATGCGCCGCGCCGGGACCGTCGTCGCCGTGCGTGCGGTGGGTCCACCCGGACGGCCGCGCGGGTGCCCCGTCCGGCCCCGTGCGCGGGCGCCTGCGAGCGGGGCGGCGACCTCAGCCGGACGTCAGCCGGTCGGCCACGTGCGGCGGAGCGGGTGAGTGCTGCGCGTAGGAACGGGTGAACGTCCCGGTGCCGTGCGCGATGGCGCGCAGGTCGACGGCGTAGCGGGTGAGCTCGAACGAGGGCACCTGGGCGCGCACCCGGGTGCGCCCCGACCCGTCCGGCTCGGAGCCGGTGACGCGGGCGCGGCGGCCGGACAGGTCGGCCATCACGGCACCGACGAACTCGTCGTCGACGACGACGTCGACCTCGTCGACCGGCTCGAGGAACGCGATCCCGGCGGCGGTGGCGGCCTCGGTCAGCGCGAGGGCGCCGGCGGTCATGAAGGCCGCGTCGGAGGAGTCGACGCTGTGCGCCTTGCCGCCGGTGAGCGTCACCCGGACGTCGACCATCGGGTACCCGGCGCGGACGCCCTTCGCGAGCTGCGCCCGCACGCCCTTCTCGACGCTGCCGACGAACTGGCGGGGCACCGACCCGCCGACCACGCGGTCGACGAACTCGAAGCCGCCGCCCTGCTCCAGCGGCGCCACCTCGAGGTCGACGACGGCGTACTGGCCGTGCCCGCCGCTCTGCTTCACGTGCCGGCCGTGCCCGGTCGCCGTCCCGGTCACCGTCTCGCGCACGGCGACCCGCACCGGCGCGGTGACGGCCTGCACGCCGCTGCGCGCCGCGAGCCGCTCGAGCAGCACCTCCAGGTGCGCCTCGCCCATGCACCAGAGCACCTGCTGGCCGGTGTCGGGGTCGACGACGACGCGGGCGGTGGGGTCCTCGGCCTGCAGCCGCGCCAGGCCGTGCACGAGCTTGTCCTCCTGCGCGGTCGACGGTGCCGAGATCGCCACCGGCAGCAGCGGTTCCGGCAGCACCCACGGTTCCATCAGCGCCGGGTCGGACGGTGAGGACAGCGTGTCGGCGGTCTCCGCGTGGAGCAGCTTGCTCACCGCGACGACGTCGCCGGCCACCGCCTCGGGGACGGGCACGAGCGTCGCCCCCTGCGGCAGCGAGATGCCGGCGGCGCGCTCGTCGACGTCGTGGCCCTCCTGCGAGACCTCGCCGCGCTCGGAGACCAGGTGCCCGCTGACGTGCACCTCGTCGCTGGCGGTCAGGCGCCCGGAGAAGACCCGCACCAGGCTGATCCGGCCGACGTAGGGGTCCGAGGTCGTCTTCACGACCTCGGCGACGAGCGGGCCGTCGGGGTCGGCGGTGGCCGCCGCCCGGGGCGAGCCGTCGGGACGGGTGACGCGCGGCAGCGGGTGCTCGTCCGGGCCGGGCAGGCCGCGCACGACGACCTCGACGAGCTCGCGGACGCCGAGCCCCGACGTGGGCACCGCCGGCAGCACCGGGAAGAACGAACCGCGCGCGACGGCGGCCTCGAGGTCGGTGACGAGCTGGTCGTACGACACCCGCTTGCCCTCGAGGTAGCGGTCGAGCAGGTCGTCGTCCTCGGACTCGGCGATGATCCCCTCGACCAGCTGGTTGCGCCGCTCCTGCGCCGCCTCGACGTGCCCCGGCTCGGCGGGCCGGGCCTCCAGCTCGCCGGACGAGGTGTCGAACACCGTCCACGACAGCAGGCCGAGCAGGGCCACCGGCACCTCGTCGTCGCCGAGCATCGGCAGGTACAGCGGCTGCACCCCCTCGCCGAAGACGCGCTGGCAGATCTCCAGGACGGTGTCGAAGTCGGCCCGGGGGCGGTCGAGGTGGGTGACCACGACCACGCGCGGCATGCCGACGGCGGCGCACTCGTCCCAGGCGAGCCGGGTCGCGCCGTCGACCCCGTCGACGGCCGAGACGACGAACAGGGCCGCGTCGGCGGCGCGCAGCCCGGCCCGCAGCTCGCCGACGAAGTCCGGGTGGCCGGGGGTGTCGAGGAAGGTGAGCCGGACGTCGGTGCCCGGCTCGGTCGGGTGGGGGACCGTCGTGTGCGCGACCGACAGCGCCACCGAGCGACCGAGCCGCTTCTCGACGTCGTCGTGGTCGCAGACCGTCGTGCCGTCGGCCACGGACCCGGCGCGCGGGATCGCCCCGGTGCCGGCGAGGACGGCCTCGACCAGCGAGGTCTTGCCCGCTCCCGCGTGGCCCACGAGCACGACGTTGCGGACGGTCCCGGCCCGCGTCCCTGCGTCCGTCCGCTGCGACATGCGACCAGTCCTACCGCGTCCGGAGGTGCCCTGACGAGTGCCCCGACCCCACTACCCTGAGGGCGCCATGCTCACCCAGCACCTGCGCCGCCTCGGTGCCGCGCTCTTCACCCCGGTCGCCCGCGCGCTCGTGCGGCTCGGCGTCTCGCCCGACGCCGTCACCGTCGCCGGCACGGTCGGCACCGTCGTCGCCGCCCTGTGGTTCCTGCCGCGCGGCGAGTTCGTCGTCGGGGCGCTGGTGATCACGGTCGTCGTCCTGGCCGACTCGGTCGACGGGATGATGGCGCGGCTGCTCGCGGCCCGCGGCGTGCGCCGCTCGGGGACCTGGGGGGCGTTCCTCGACTCCACCCTCGATCGGGTCGCCGACGGCGCGCTCTTCGTCGGCCTGGTGCTGTGGTTCGCCCGGCCCGACGGCGCCGCGGTCGACCGCGCGGGCCTGGCCGCCGCGCTGGCGTGCCTCGTGCTCGGCTCGGTCGTGCCCTACGCCCGTGCCCGCGCCGAGGGGCTCGGCATGACCGCCACCGGCGGCATCGCCGAGCGGGCCGACCGCATCCTCGTCGTGCTCGTCGCCGTCTTCGCCGACGGGCTCGGCCTCCCGCCGGTGGTGCTGGTGGTGGTGCTCGCGCTGCTCGCGCTCGCGGCCGCCGTCACCGTCGTCCAGCGGATGGCGCAGGTGCACCGGCAGGCGCGCACCGCGCTCGACGCCGAGCCCCCGGCCGCCGCGGTGACCGGACGGTGAGGCGCCGGCTCTCGGCCCTGGTCTACCTGGGCGGCTGGCGGGTCGTCCGGCTCCTGCCGGCGCCGCTGGCGTACGGGCTGTTCCGCCTCGTCGCCGACCTGGCCTGGTGGCGCGGCGTCGGGGGCGTGCGGCGGCTCGGGACCAACCTCGGTCGCGTCCGTCCCGACCTGGCGCCGGACGAGCTGCGGGCGCTCACCCGCGAGGGGATGCGGTCGTACCTGCGCTACTGGTGCGACTCGTTCCGGCTGCCGTCCTGGTCGCCGGAGCAGGTGCGCGCGTCCGTGCGGGTCGAGGGCGACGTCCCGGTGCGGGAGGCGCTGGCGTCCGGTCGCGGGGTGGTGGCCGCCCTGGCGCACCAGGGCAACTGGGACCTCGCGGGTGCCTGGTCGGCGCTCGACCTGCACCGGGTCACGACCGTCGCCGAGCGGCTCGAGCCGGTCGAGGTCTACGACGCCTTCGTCGCCTACCGCACCCGCATCGGCATCGACGTGCTGGCCCTCGGCGACGACGGGGTGTTCACGTCGCTGGTGCGGGTGCTGCGCGGCGGCGGCCTGGTGCCCCTGCTGTGCGACCGCGACCTCAGCCGCACCGGCGTGGAGGTCGACCTGGTCGGCCACCGGGCGCGGGTGGCCGCCGGGCCGGCGTCGCTGGCCGAGGTCACCGGCGCGCTGCTGACGCCGGTGAGCATCTGGTACGAGCGGGTGCCGCGCGCCGAGCG
The DNA here is from genome assembly GCF_054777815.1 of Angustibacter speluncae. Classification (NCBI taxonomy): domain Bacteria; kingdom Bacillati; phylum Actinomycetota; class Actinomycetes; order Kineosporiales; family Kineosporiaceae; genus Angustibacter; species Angustibacter speluncae. The sequence continues at coordinate 11,848 of NZ_BAAHAF010000091.1, forward strand.
CCGCTCCGTCGGCGGCGGGTCGGGGTACCGCACCGTGATCCGGTTCGGCGAGCCGATCGAGCCGCCGGCCGCCGACGGCCGTGCCGCGCGCGTGCAGGCGCTCACCCAGGCGGTCGCCGACGGGCTCGGCCGGGGCATCGCCGAGCACCCGCAGGACTGGCACATGCTGCAGCCCGTCTTCGTCGACGACCTCGACCGGGCGCGGCTGGCCCGCGCGCACGGGGACGCGACCCGCGGGGCGGCGACGTGAGGCTCGGCATCGTCTGCCCGTACTCGCTCGACGTCCCGGGCGGCGTGCAGTTCCACATCCGCGACCTGGCCGAGCACCTGATCGGGCTCGGGCACGAGGTCAGCGTCCTGGCGCCGGCCGACGACGACACCCCGGTGCCGCCGTACGTCGTGCCGGCCGGGCGCGCGCTGCCCGTCCCGTACAACGGCTCGGTCGCGCGGCTCACCTTCGGCCCGCTGACGTCGGCCCGGGTGCGCCGCTGGCTCTCGGAGGGCGACTTCGACCTCGTGCACCTGCACGAGCCGCAGATCCCGAGCCTGTCGCTCATCACGCTGTGGGCCTCGGACGAGGTGCCGGTCGTGGCCACGTTCCACACCTCGATCGAGCGCTCCCGGGTGCTGACGGTGTCGTACCCGTTCCTGCGGCCGGCGATGGAGAAGATCTCCGCGCGCGTCGCGGTGAGCGAGGACGCCCGGCGCACCCTCGTCGAGCACCTCGGCGGCGACGCCGTCGTCATCCCGAACGGCGTCGACTGCTCGGCGTTCACCTCGGCCACGCCGCAGGAGCGCTGGCGCGGCACCCCCGAGCGGCGCACGCTCGCGTTCCTCGGCCGGATCGACGAGCCCCGCAAGGGCCTGCAGGTGCTGGCCGACGCGTTCGGCCGCGTCCGGCGCGAGGTGCCGGGCGTGCACCTGTTCGTCGCCGGGCGGGGCGACCTCGACGAGGGCCGCGAGCGGTTCGGCGCCGACGCCGAGGCGGTCACCTTCCTCGGCGAGGTCAGCGAGCGCGACAAGGCCGACCTGCTGGCGTCGGTCGACGCCTACGTCGCCCCGCAGACCGGCGGCGAGAGCTTCGGCATCGTGCTCGTCGAGGCGATGAGCGCCGGCGCGGCGGTGGTGGCGAGCGACCTGGGCGCCTTCCGCCGCGTGCTCGACGAGGGCCGCTGCGGCGCGCTGTTCACCACCGGCGACCCGGCGTCCCTGGCCAGGCGCCTGGTCGAGGTGCTGCACGACGACGACGCCCGCGCGGGCCTGCGCGAGCGGGGCTCGCAGTGGGTGCGCCGCTACGACTGGGACACCGTCGCCGACCAGCTGCTCGAGGTGTACGCGATGGTCGCGCCCGGCCGCGAGCCGCGTCCCGCCGGCGAGGAGGACGACGACGAGGAGAGCCTCGGCCGCCGCCTGCTCGGGCGGTGGCGCCGGTGAGCGGCGCCGACCTGTGGCTGCCGCTGCTGCTCCTCGTCGCGGCGGCCGTGGTGGCCCTCGGCTGGTACCTGCTGTTCTGCGCGCGCCGGCTCGACCGGCTGCACCGCCGGGTCGAGGGCGCGGCGGTCGCCCTCGACGACCAGCTGCTGCGGCGCGCCCAGGCGGCGCTCGAGCTCACCGCCACCGGGACGCTCGACCCGGCGAGCGCCCTGCTGGTGGCCGGTGCCGCCGCCACGGCCCTGGAGGCGGGCGAGGGGCGTGCCGCCCAGGTCGCCCTCGACCCGTTCTCGCGCAGCCGGCTCGAGGCGCTGAGCGAGGAGCGCGAGTCGGCCGAGAGCGACCTGTCCCGGGCGCTGCGGGCCACGCTCGACCCGCTGCCGGACGACCACCCCGCCCGCACCGACCACCTGCTCGACCAGCTCGGTGCGCTCGGCCACCGGGTCGCGCTGGCCCGGCGGTTCCACAACGACGCGGTGAGCCACGCCACCGCGCTGCGGCGCAAGCGCCTGGTGCGGTGGGCCCGCCTGGCCGGCAGCGCACCCCGGCCGCGGACCGTCGACTTCGACGACGCCCCGTTCCGGGCCGCTCCGCAGGACGGGCCGCGCACCGGGCTACCGTCGGTGCCGTGACCCGCTCGACCCGTCGTCCCCCGCTCGTCCGCGTCCTCGCGCTGCTCGGCGCCGCCCTGCTGGCCACCGGTCTGGCCGCCTGCTCGGACGAGCCGGAGGCCGAGCCCACGGCGGCCCCCACGACCACCACGCGGGCCCCGGTGGTGTCGGAGAACACCGAGACCGTCGCGCCGGTGCTGCGCAGCAGCGTCCTCACCGGCCTGCCGGTCGCCGACGGTCCCGTGCTCGCGGTGAAGATCGACAACACGGCCAAGGCGCGGCCGCGGGTCGGCATCAACAGCGCCGACGTCGTCTACGTCGAGCCGGTCGAGGGCGGCGCCACCCGGCTGAACGCGGTGTTCTCGACCCGGATGCCGGCGCAGGTCGGCCCGGTCCGCAGCGCCCGGGTGTCCGACGGCAGCATCCTGCAGCCCTACGGGCCGGTGGCGTTCGCCTACTCGGGCGGCTCCGAGGGCACGGTGGTCCAGCTGCGGCAGACGCCGCTCGTGCACGTCAGCATGGACACCTCGGGCGAGGGCTTCCGCCGCGAGGGCGGTCGGTCCGCCCCCTACAACGTCATCGGCGACCCGGCGGCCCTGCTCGCGCGGGCCGGCGGCAGCGTCGCCCCCGCCGACATCGGGTTCCGGTTCGGCCCGCTGCCCGCCGGCGGGACCCCCGTGTCGAGCGGCGCCACCCGCTACAACCTCGCCCTGCTGCAGTTCGTCTGGAGCGCGGGCGAGCAGCGCTGGCTGCTCACCACCGACGGCACCGCCGACGTCGACTCCGAGGGCAAGCAGGTCGGACCGACGACCGTGGTCTTCCAGCAGGTGCCCGTCGTCGCGAGCGGCAACCGCGACGTCACCGGCGCCGTCACCCCCGACGTCGTGCTGACCGGCTCGGGCCAGGCCACCGTGCTGCGCGACGGGCAGGCGTTCAACGCCCAGTGGTCGCGCCCGGAGGGGTCGGCGACCACCTCGTTCACGCTGAACGGCGCCGAGATGCCGTTCGCCGCGGGCCAGGTGTGGGTGGTGCTCGTCTCGCCCACCCAGGGTGTGACCCTGGGCTGACGGGGTCCTACCCTCGTCCCGTCACCTGCGGCCGTCGGCCGCGCACGAGCACTGCGAGGAAGCATGTCCGGCGAGACCAGCACCGAGCCCACCACCGGCACCACGCGCGTCAAGCGCGGCATGGCCGAGATGCTCAAGGGCGGCGTCATCATGGACGTCGTCACCCCCGAGCAGGCCCGCATCGCCGAGGACGCCGGCGCCGTCGCCGTGATGGCCCTCGAGCGCGTCCCCGCCGACATCCGCGCCCAGGGCGGCGTCTCGCGGATGAGCGACCCCGACATGATCGACGGCATCATCGAGGCCGTCTCGATCCCGGTCATGGCCAAGGCCCGCATCGGGCACTTCGCCGAGGCGCAGGTGCTGCAGTCGCTCGGCGTCGACTACGTCGACGAGTCCGAGGTGCTGACCCCGGCCGACTACGCCAACCACATCGACAAGTGGAAGTTCACCGTCCCCTTCGTCTGCGGCGCCACCAACCTCGGCGAGGCGCTGCGGCGCATCACCGAGGGCGCGGCGATGATCCGCTCCAAGGGCGAGGCCGGCACCGGCGACGTCTCGAACGCCGTCACGCACATGCGCACGATCCGCGCCGAGCTGAACCGGCTGCGCTCGCTGTCGCCGGACGAGCTGTACGTGGCCGCCAAGGAGCTGCAGGCGCCGTACGACCTGGTGGCCGAGGTCGCCTCCACCGGCAAGCTGCCGGTCGTGCTGTTCACCGCGGGCGGCATCGCCACCCCCGCCGACGCCGCGATGATGATGCAGCTCGGCGCCGAGGGCGTCTTCGTCGGCTCCGGCATCTTCAAGTCGGGCAACCCGGCCGAGCGCGCCGCCGCGATCGTCAAGGCCACCACCTTCCACGACGACCCCGCGATGGTCGCCAAGGTCTCGCGCGGCCTGGGCGAGGCCATGGTCGGCATCAACGTCGACGAGATCCCGCAGCCCCACCGCCTCGCCGAGCGCGGCTGGTAGGCGCCCGCAACCCGAAGACCTCGGCGCCGGACCCCCGTGGAGGGGTCCGGCGCCGAGGTCTTTCGCCGCGTCGTCCACAGGAACTCCGGATGGCGCGTCGTCCACAGCGGCTCGTCCGCGCGCGGCCCCGGGCTGCCCCGGTGCGGCAGCCTCGCCGGGTGCCCGACGACCTCTTCCAGCACGTCCGCCGGCAGGCGGGTGCGGTGACGCGCGCCCAGGTGCTGGCGAGCGGCCGCACCCGCAAGTGGCTCGAGTGCCGCGTGCGCACCGGACGGTGGGTGCGCGTCCTGCCCTGCGTCTACGTCACCCACGCGGGACCGCGGGGGTGGCGCACCCGTGCCTGGGCCGCGGTGCTGTACGCCGGGCCAGGTGCGGCGCTCGCCGGGCGCGCAGCGGCGTTCGAGCTCGGCATGACCAGGCGCGCACCGGACGTCGTCGAGGTCGCGGTGCCGGCGCCGCGGCAGGTGCGGGACGTGCCCGGTGTGCGCGTCCGGAGCCGGGTCGACCTCGACCGCGCCGTCGCCCGGGTCCTGCCGCCGCGCACCCGTGCCCCGGAGACCGTGGTCGACCTGCTGCCCGCCTGCCGCGACGCCGACGCGGTGGTCGCCCTGCTCTGCGAGGGCGTCCGGGCGGGGGTGCACCCGCAGTCCGTGCGCGAGCTGCTCGTGCCCCGACCGCGCTGGCGCTGGCGGGGGCTCGCGCTGCAGGCGCTGCAGGAGTGCGAAGCCGGCGTCGAGTCGCCGCTGGAGCTGCGCTTCCACCGCGACGTGGTCCGCCGGCACGGCCTGCCGCGCTTCGAGGCGCAGGTGCGCGAGCGGCTCGACGGCTGGTGGATCCGCGCCGACGCCCGGTGCCGGGTCGCCCCGGTGCGGGCCGAGCTGGACGGGCGGCTCGCCCACCCGGGCGGGCGCACGGCCGCGGACACCTGGCGCGACAACGAGGTCGTGATCGGGACGACGGAGATCACCCTGCGGTACCGCTGGGAGCACGTCGCCGGTGCCCCGTGCAGCACCGCGGCGCAGGTCGTCCGGGCGCTGCGGTCGCGCGGGTGGACGGGGCGTGCCCGCCCGTGCCGGCCGGGCTGCCCGGTCGGGGGCGAAGACCGTGGCGCCGGACCCCCGTGGAGGGGTCCGGCGCCGAGGTCTTCGACTACGTGACGGTGGGGCGGACGGCGTACCGCTCGTCCAGGTGCTCCTCCGCGTCGAGCACGCCGGCGAGGTGCTCGGCGGCGGCGAGCGCGTCGGCGTGCGAGAGGTAGAGCGGGGCGAAGCCGAGCCGGACGATGTCGGGCTCGCGGAAGTCGCCGACCACCCCGCGGGCGATCAGCGCCTGCACGACGCCCCAGGCCTGCGGGTGCCGCACGGCCACCTGGGAGCCGCGGCGGCGCGGGTCGCGCGGGGTGGCCACCTCGAGGCCGGGCAGCAGGGCGTCGAGGCACTCTAGGAAGAACCCCGTGAGGGTGGACGACTTCGCCCGCACGTCGGCCAGCGGCAGCCCGTCGTAGGCGGTCAGCGCGGCCTCGAGCGCGAGCACCGACAGCAGCGGGGGCGTGCCGACGCGGGTGCGGGCGATGCCCTCGCCCGCCGCGTACGAGCCCTCCATGGCGAACGGGCGGGCGTGGCCGTGCCAGCCGGTCAGCGGGTGGTCGAAGGCGTCCTGGTGGCGGTGGGCGACGTAGACGAACGCCGGCGCCCCCGGGCCGCCGTTGAGGTACTTGTAGCCGCAGCCGGCGGCGAGGTCGGCACCGTGCTCGTCGAGCCCGACCTCGATCACGCCGGCGGAGTGGCAGAGGTCCCAGATCGCCAGCGCGCCGACCTCGTGCGCTGCCGTGGTGATTGCCGGCAGGTCCCACAGCTCGCCCGTGCGGTAGTCGACCTGCGACACCGACACCAGGGCCACGTCGTCGGCGTGCTCGCGGATCACGTCCGGCATGAGATCCGGTGTCGCGTGGACGATCTCGAGCCCGGCGACGCGGGCCGCCCCCTCGAGCACGTACTGGTCGGTGGGGAAGACGCCCGGGTCCGAGACCGCCACCCGGCGACCGGGACGCATCCGCGCCGCGGCGACGAAGCACTTGAACAGGTTCACCGAGGTGGAGTCGCCGACCGCCACCTGCCCCGGTGCCGCGCCGACCAGCGCGCCGACGGCGTCACCGACGCGCAGCGGCGCGTCCCACCAGCCGTGGGTGTTCCACGACGCGATCAGGTCGGTGCCCCACTGCTGCCGGACCACGTCGGCCACCGCGTCCGGCACCGCGCGGGGGAGGGCGCCGAGCGAGTTGCCGTCGAGGTAGATCGTGCCCCCGGGCAGGTCGAAGCGGTCGCGGGCGTGCCCGACCGGGTCGGCGGCGTCGAGCGCGGCGGCGCGGGCGGCGAGCTCCTCGCGGGACGGCAGCAGGCTCACCGTCCGAGTCCCTCGACGACCTCGGCGCCCGGCAGGGCGGCGACCGCCGCCCCGGGCAGCACCAGCTTCGAGCGGCGCAGACCGCTGCCGACCACGACCCACGGCGCGGCCGCGACGGCGGCGTCGACGAGCAGCAGCCAGCCGTCCGGCCTGCCGACGGGTGTGATGCCGCCGTACTCCATGCCGGTCAGCTCGACCGCGTCGTCCATCGGTGCGAACGAGGCCCGCCGCGCGTCCAACCGCTTGCGCACCAGCCCGTTCACGTCCGCGCGGGTGGTGGCGAGCACGACGCAGGCCGCGTACCGGACGGCGTCGCCGCGGCGGCCGGCGACGACCACGCAGTTCGCCGAGGCGTCGAGCGGGACGTCGTACGCCTCGCAGAACGCGGCGGTGTCGGCGAGGTCGGGGTCGATCACCCCGACCCGGGCCTGGTCGACCGAGCCGATCACACCGGCCACCGCCGGTGCGAGCAGCTCGAGCCCCTCGAGCGCGAGGACGGTGGGCAGCCCGGGGAAGGGCTCGGTCGGGTCGGTCACCCGGTCATCCTGGCCCACGCCGCGACCGGGCGCCGAGGAGGACACCACGTGACCGCTTCCGTGCGTAGCGTCCTGCCCATGGAGATCAGGCTGGAGCTGGTGGCGGTGCCCGTGTCCGACGTCGACCGGGCGAAGGCGTTCTACGCGGACGGGCTGGGCTTCGTCGTCGACCACGACCACGTGGTCAGCGACGACGTGCGCTTCGTGCAGCTGACCCCGCCGGGGTCGGGCTGCTCGATCGCGATCGGCCAGGGGCTCACGCAGATGGCGCCGGGCTCGCTCGACAACCTGCAGTGCGTCGTCGCCGACGCCGACGCGACCCGCGCGTACCTGCGCGAGCGCGGGGTCGACGCGAGCGAGGTCGACGACCAGCCGTGGGGCCGGTTCGTCCACGTCCAGGACCCGGACGGCAACTCCTGGTCGTTCCAGCAGCTGCCGGACTGGTCGGCGAACGCCGGCGGCTAGCCTCGCCGCGTGCCCGGGATCGTGTCGCTGCTGCCGTCGGCGACCGAGTGGGTCTACGCGCTCGGGCTGCAGGACGACCTGCGCGGCGTCACCTTCGAGTGCGACGAGCCGGTGTCGGCCCGCGCCGACCACCGCGTCGTCGTCACCGGGCTGGCGACCGAGGGCCTGACGCCGGGGGAGATCGACGCGCAGGTCAAGGCCCGGGTGCGCGCCGGCCTCGGCCTGTACGACCTCGACGCCGCCGCGATGGCCGAGATCGCCCCCGACCTGGTGCTCACCCAGGACCTGTGCCGGGTGTGCGCCCTGCCCGCCGGTGAGGCCGAGGCCGCGCTCGACGCCGCCGGGTGCCCCGGCGCCGTCGTCACGCTCGATCCGCACCGGCTCGACGAGGTGCTCGACGGCGCGCTCGCCGTCGGCGCGGCGTCCGGGCGCGCGGACGAGGGGGAGCGGCTGCGCGACGCGCTCTCCCGGCGGCTCGACGCGGTGGCGTCCGCCGTCGCCGGCCGTCCGCGCCCGCGGGTGCTCGTGCTGGAGTGGACCGACCCCGCCTACCTCGCCGGGCACTGGGTGCCCGACCTCGTCGTCGCCGCCGGCGGCGAGCCGGTGCTGGCCGCGCCCGGGGGAGTCAGCACGGGGGTCGGCTGGGACGCCGTGACGGGCGCGCAGGCCGACGTGGTCGTCGTCGCGCCGTGCGGCTTCGGGCTCGACGACGCCGTCGAGCAGGCCCGCTCCGTCCTGGGACGCCTGCCCGCCGCGCAGGTGTGGGCGGTCGACGCCGGGGCGCTCGTCACCCGTCCCGGGCCGCGCGTCGTCGACGGCGTCGAGGCGCTGGCCTGGGCGCTGCACGGTGACGCGGTGCCCGTGCCGCCGGACGGGAGCGTGGCGCGGGTCCGTGACGGTGCCGCCTCGTCCTAACGGCTGAGCCCGCGCCGAAGCGCTGTGCCGTGGTGGTCGCCGGCCCTACGGTCCACCTGCAGGGGGGCGGCGCTAGACGTGGAGGCTTCGATGACATCGGTCGGACGCGTGGTGTGGACGGCCGTGGCCGCCGTCGCGCTCGTGGCGGGCACGTGCGGGCCGGTGCAGGCGGACCACGTCGTGTCCGCACCCCGGTCCACGTCGGCGGTCGCCGACGAGCCGGACGTGCACGACGTCCCCGACGACCTCCCGACCGACCAGGGTGCAGGGTCGTTCCAGGCGCTCGCCCCGACCCGGCTGCTCGACACCAGGAGCGGGCTCGGCGCCGGCGCCGCGGGGCCGGTGCCGGGACGCGGGACCGTGCGGGTGCAGGTCACCGGGCGGGGCGGGGTGCCTGACGACGCCGTCGGGTCGGTGGTCCTCAACGTGACGGTGGTGTCGCCCGCCGCGGCTGGCTGGGTCACCGTGTTCCCCGGCGGCTCGGCCGTGCCGAACACCTCGAACCTCAACTACGCGGCCGGACGGACGGTGCCGAACGCGGTCGTCGTGCCGGTCGGGCCGGACGGCTCGATCTCGCTGTTCACCTCGGCGACCGCGCACCTGCTGGTCGACGTCAGCGGGTACCACGTCGCCGGGGAGCCGGTGCTGCCCGGGGCGTTCGGGTCGCTCGCACCCTCCCGCCTGCTCGACACCCGGGTGGGGACGGGTGTCCCCACCACCACGCCCGCCGGTGCCGGGGCGACGGTGCGGTTCGCGGTGGCCGGGCGCGGCGGGGTCCCGCAGGACGCCGTGGCGGCGGTGGTGCTCAACGTGACGGTGGTCGGGGCGGGAGGTCCCGGCTGGGCGACGGTGCACGCCGGCGGGTCGCCGCGACCCGGCACCTCGAACCTGAACTACGTCGGCGGGCAGACCGTCCCGAACCTGGTGGTGGCGCCGCTCGGCGACGACGGCACCGTGAGCCTGTACACGACGACCACCGCCCACCTGCTCGCCGACGTCGCCGGCTACCTGCTCGCCGGTGACGCCTCGGCCGCGGGCACCCTCGGCCAGGTCGTGCCGGCCCGCGTGCTCGACACCCGCAACGGGACGGGCGCTGCGGCGGGACCGATGGGACCGGGTACCGCGGTCTCGCTGCAGGTCGCGGGGGTCGCCGGGGTGCCCGCCGTCGGCGTGTCGTCGGTGGTGCTGAACGTCACCGCGACGCAGCCGTCGGGCGCCGGGTGGGTGACCGTGCACGCCTCGGGCAGCCCCCGTCCGAACGCGTCGAGCCTGAACCTGGCGGCGGGCCAGACCGTCCCGAACCTGGTGGTGGCCCCGGTCGGACCGGATGGGCGGGTCGTGCTCTGGACGAGCACGAGCACCCACCTGCTGGCCGACGTGTTCGGGTACGTGCTGGCCGAGGACCGCTCGGTGTCGAGCACGGTCCCGCTGCCGGCGACCGTGCTGCCGCCGCCCGCGGCCGTGCTCGGCTCGACCGGCGACCCGTCCGGCCAGCAGACGACGCGGCTGTCGACGTCGGTCCCGGCGCCCGCGGTCGGGGCGGTGCTGGTGCTGCCCGCCTCGGCGCAGGCGCCGCAGGGGTTGCTGGGACGCGTGACCGCCGTGAGCACGGCGGGTGGCGAGCGGGTGGTCACCACCACGCCCGCTGCGCTCGACGAGGCGTACTCCACCTTCCGGGTGTCGGTGAGCACGGCCCTGACCGACGACCAGGTCGCGGTCGCGGGTGCTCCGGCCGGGGGGCGGTCCGCCGCCGCCGCGCCGTCGTTCGGGGGCGGGTGGTCGGCCGTCGACTTCAGCTGCACCGGCCCCGGCGGGGCGCCGACCGTGAGCATCACCGCCGACCTCAGCGACGTGCACGCCGACGTCTCGATGGACGCCAACGTCTTCGAGCCGTACCTCAACGTGCTGGTGACGGCGCACCCGCGGTTCGAGGTGAACACCGGCTTCCGGGGCGCGGCCTCGTGTCGGCTGACCAGCGACGCCCTCACCGCCACCATCCCGGTGAGCGCCGCCCCACCGCTGCTGCTCGTCCTGCGGCCGCAGCTCACGCTGTCGGCGGACGGCGAGGTCTCGATCGGGTCGTGGTGGGAGCCGCGGGCGGCCGTCGGCTTCCAAGCCCGCAAGGACGGGGTGACCGAGTCGCACGGGTTCGGCATCACCGCCGACCTGCAGGTGGTGGGTGAGGGGTCGCTCACGGCGATGCTCGGACTGGGGGCCGAGGTCTCGCTCGCCGGCCGGGTCGGTCTGGGCGGGGCCTTCGGCCCGGCGCTGGAGGTCCTCGTCGACGTCGTCACCGGCTGCATCGAGGTCTCGGCCGCACTGCGGATCGACCTGACCGTGGAGGCCGACGTGTTCGTGCGCGACTGGGTGTTCACCGTCGCGAAGGGCACGTTCGCGCGCAGGGTGATCAAGGCGTGGTGCGGCGAGCCGCCCACGGTGGCCGGCCTGTGGTCGGGCCCGGTGCAGTTCAACCACACCTGGAACCAGGACTGGCCCGGTGGCGGTGGCTTCGGCCACCGCATCGCCGAGTCGACCACCGCGACGGTGGTCGTCCGCAAGCAGGAGGGGCAGGGCTGGGCCGCCGGTGCGCAGGCCGCCGCGATGACCACGTCCTACTCGACCCGGACCACGGACTACACGCCGACCTGCGCCGCGGACCGGGTGTCGGGGCAGTCCTTCAGCGGCCAGCCCACCGTCGGAGCCTTCGCGCTCTACGAGGTGCTGCCCGGCACGGCCGACGCCTACTGGGACGTGACGCTCGGCGGGTACACCCCGTCGATGACCTGGTCGAGCGCCGAGTCCTGCGGCCCGGTCACGTCCGTCGTCGCGGAGGGCGAGGTGTTCCTGCCCGCGTCCTGCCGGCTGGCGCTCCAGTCGGCCATCGAGGGACCCCTGGACGGGGGCGCGCGCACGATCGGCGGTGAGGTGACGTACCCGGCGGTCGGTCAGTCGGACTACGGGCGGTGCACCATCTCCTGGCAGCTCACCCAGCTGCGCGACGACGACCTGGACGGGGTCCCGGACACGAACTGAGACCGCCCGCGGCCCCGGGGGACGGGACGGTGCGCCGCCCCTCCTACGCTGCTCGCCGTGACCGGACCCCTGATCGGCGTCCTCGCCCTGCAGGGCGACGTGCGCGAGCACGTCCGCGCCCTCGAGGTCGCCGGCGCCACCACCCGCGCCGTGCGGCGGCCCGAGGAGCTCGACGGCCTCGACGGGCTCGTGCTGCCCGGCGGCGAGTCGACCACGATCGACAAGCTGGCCCGTGCCTTCGACCTGCGCGACCCGCTGGTCGCGCGGCTGCGCGACGGCCTGCCGGCCTACGGGTCGTGCGCCGGGATGATCCTGCTCGCCGACCGGGTGCTCGACGGCCGCCCCGACCAGCAGACCTTCGGCGGGCTCGACGCCACGGTGCGCCGCAACGCCTTCGGCCGGCAGGTCGACTCGTTCGAGGAGGACGTCGCGTTCACCGGCCTGGACGCCCCGGTCCGGGCCGTGTTCATCCGCGCCCCGTGGGTCGAGCAGGTGGGCGAGGGCGTCGAGGTGCTCGCCCGCGTCGAGGGCGGTCCGGCCGACGGTAGGATCGTGGCCGTTCGTCAGGGTCCGTTGCTCGCCACGTCGTTCCACCCGGAGGTCACCGGGGACCACCGCGTGCACGGGCTGTTCGTGCAGATGGTGAGGGAGCAGACGTCATGAGCGGCCACTCCAAGTGGGCGACCACGAAGCACAAGAAGGCCGTCATCGACGCCAAGCGCGGCAAGATGTTCGCCAAGCTGATCAAGAACATCGAGGTCGCGGCGCGCACCGGCGGCGGTGACCCGGCCGGCAACCCGACGCTCTACGACGCCATCCAGAAGGCGAAGAAGTCGTCCGTCCCGAACGACAACATCGACCGCGCCGTCAAGCGCGGCAGCGGCGCCGAGACCGGCGGGGCCGACTACCAGACGATCATGTACGAGGGCTACGGCCCCAACGGCGTCGCCGTGCTCGTCGAGTGCCTCACCGACAACCGCAACCGCGCCGCGTCCGACGTCCGCGTCGCGTTCACCCGCAACGGCGGCCAGATGGCCGACCCCGGCTCGGTGTCGTACCTGTTCACTCGCAAGGGCGTCGTGATCGTGCCCGCCGCCGGGCTCGACGAGGACGACGTGCTCACCGCGGTCCTCGACGCCGGCGCCGAGGAGGTCAACAACCTCGGCGAGAGCTTCGAGGTCGTCAGCGAGGCCACCGACCTGGTCGCCGTGCGCACCGCGCTGCAGGAGGCCGGCATCGACTACGACTCGGCCGAGGCCCAGTTCGTGCCGGCCACCCAGATCGAGCTCGACGCCGACGGCGCGACCAAGATCTTCCGGCTCATCGACGCGCTCGAGGACAGCGACGACGTGCAGAACGTCTTCGCCAACTTCGACGTGAGCGACGAGGTCATGGCGGAGGTCGGCTGAGGGGAGGACCTCAGCCGTCGTCGACCGCGTAGAGGACGGCGAGCCACTTCGAGCGGGTGTCCTCGTGGTCCTCGTCGTCGTCGACCCGGGTCTCCTGACGGGTGTCGTCGAGCGGCACGCGCGCGGGGAGCAACCGGAACCGTCCTCCCGCGCTGACGTCGGCGGCGATCCTCGCGCCGAGGGCGTCGGCAGGTGTGCCCCGTTCGGCCATGACCTGAGTGTGCACGCGCGCGTACCGTCGCGCCATGGCCGAGGTGCCGCTGGCCCGGGACGACTCCGACGTCGCGCTGGAGCGCGGCGACGTGCTCGTGGTGCGGCTCGAGGAGACCGCCACCACCGGTTACCTCTGGCGGGCCGAGACCGACGGCGGCCTGGTCGAGGTCGACGACGTGACCGAGCCGGGCGGCCCCGCGCCGGGCGCTTCGGGGGAGCGCGTGCTGCGGCTGCGGGCCGAGGAGACCGGCACCTGGCGGCTGGACCTGCGGCTCGGGCGTCCGTGGGAGGACGCGGTCGCGCAGGAGCGCCGGGTCGACGTCACCGTGCGGTGAGCCGGCCCGGCGCCCCGGGAGTCGGTCAGGTCACCACAGGTAGATCTCGTAGACCATCCCGTCGGCCTCCTCGCGCATGCTCACCGTCCGCCCTGTCTGGCGCGCCTGCGCCGCCAGGGTGAGCAGCGCCTGGTACGAGCCGTCGCGGGCGTTGTAGAGCTTCTTCCACGCGCCGCCGGTGACGTGCAGCCAGGAGTTGCGCGTCTCGTTGATGCACCACATCGCGTCGATCGTGACGTTCGTGGTCCACGTGCCGGTGACGCCCTGGTCGCCCGCCTGGGCGCCCGCCGTGCCGGGGGGCGCAGCCGTCGGCGCCGACGTCTGGGACTCGCCGACCGTGGTGAGGTCGATGTGGTCGAGCGTCGGTGCGCTCGCCCCCGCCCCGGCCGTCGTGCCCACCTGCGTGCGCTGCTCCGGGAGCAGCGTCGGTCCCTCGTGCGTGATGCTCATGTCCGCCCCTTCACCAGGCGTAGATCTGCTGGACGCTGCCGTTGTCCTCGAACATCCCGACCGGGCGCGACAGCGCCTTGGAGGCGGCGAGCTCGGACAGCATCGCGTGGTTGGTGACGGCGTCGCCGCCGTCGAGCTTGAGCCAGCCGCGCTGGGCGCCGTACGCCCAGACGTTGCCGTCGTGCTCGTTCGACCAGAGCCCGGCCACCGTCTGGTTCGGCAGCCACGCGCGCATCGTCACGCCCTGCACGGTGCAGGTCTGGTACGACTCGATCCCGCACTGCCCGTAGGCGATCCGGAAGTAACCACCGTCGCCCCAGCCGGCGCCCCAGCTGTTGCGGGCGATCCAGCAGCCGGCCGCGTCGTCGTAGCCGATGAGCACCACGCAGTGACCGCCGGCGAGCGAGCCGCTGACGTGGCTGTAGACGCCCGACCGGTAGCTGAAGAAGTCCTGGTAGACGTTGAAGCAGGCGGTCACGGCGCCGTAGGTCGAGATCGCCTCCTTCATCTTCAGCGCGTTGCCCGAGACGTTCTCGAACCCGGTGGCCTTGGCCAGGCGGTTGCGCCAGTCGCCGTTCAGCGCGGAGCCGTCCTGGTTGCCGGCCGTGTACGGGAAGTAGTCCTCGAACGTCACGCCCGTGGCCTGCGCGTGGGTGAGGGCCCGGTCGGGCCACCATCCGTTGCTGCAGTTGCGTCCCTCGGAGCGCGCGTGCACGTAGAACAGGTGCGCCTCGGAGAGGTCGACCGGTGTCTGCGTGCGCCGGGTGTACCGGAACACGATCTCCATCGCGGCCGCGACGCCGAACGCGACGCACGAGCCGCACCCGCCCTGGTCCTTGACCGAGGTGTCGTAGCTGATCCCGCCGACGTTGCGCACGTCGAACATCGCCGGGGCGCCGACGATGTCGGCGCTCGCCGCCCTCGCGGCAGCGGCGGCGTCCTCGTCGTCGTCGGGCAGCTCGGGCTTGGGCGGCACGCCGAGCCGGATGCGCCGCTCGCTCTCCTCCAGCGCCGTCATCGGCGTGTAGGCCATCTCCCACGGGGCACCCGCGTCCGCGAGCGCCGTGGTCAGGACGTCGAGGTCGAGCGGCGTGGTGCCGCCGTTCCCGTTCGTCTTCCTGCTGGTCGCCATCTCCTGGTCCTCCCCTGGATCCGGCCGTCGTGGACCGCATCCCCGACGGCGCCGAGCGCGTGGGCGGAAGAATGGCGCTGGTGATCGCGCCAGCACCGAGCCGCTCGCGCAGTCAGGTACAGTAGTCGTTGCGGCACAACGACTTCGGGCGCTTTGTCGTCAACCGACCGAGTCGTCGGCTATGTCTTCCCCATCGCGCAGGTGGCGCGCGAGCGCCCGGAGCCGACGGCGGGTCTCGACGCCGAACGCCCACCGCGCCACCGGTTCCACGAGCGGCGCCAGCGCGCGGGGGCGGCAGGTGAAGGTGAGCGTGTACGTGGCCGTCGACCCCGTCCCGTCCTCGCGGTGCCGGATCGACGCGGCCCACGTGGCGAACACCAGCACCGGACGGGTCAGCACGACGGCAGCCAGCTCCGGACGCCGGAACGTGACGTAGCTGGTGCGGAACGCGAAACCGCCCAGGTACCACCGCGCGGTGCAGACGGTCTCGACGTCGCGACCCGGGGGAGCGTCGCCCACGACCTCGGCGCGGCGCAGCAGCGTGTCCCACTCCAGCCGCCGGTCGTAGTCATGGACGAGGTCGAACACCCGCGCCGCCGGGGCCGGCAGGTGCTGCTCCACCACGACGTGCGCCGTCACGGTCGCCAGCCTAGGTGGGTGTCGCGGCCCGGGCGTCGGGCTGCGCCGTGCGAGGCTGGCCGGGTGCGCGTGCTCGGAGTCGACCCCGGCCTGACCCGGTGCGGTCTCGGTGTCGTCGATGGCCGGGCGGGACGCCGGGCGTCCCTCGTCCACGTCGGCGTCGTCACCACGCCGCCGGCGGCCGACCTCGCGGCCCGGCTGGTCGCGGTGAGCGACGCCATCGAGGACGCCATCGCCACGCACCGGCCGGACGTCGTCGCGGTGGAGCGGGTCTTCAGCCAGCACAACGTGCGCAGCGTCATGGGCACCGCGCAGGTGAGCGGCGTCGCGCTGCTCGCGGCCGCGCGCGCCGGGCTGCCGGTCGTGCTGCACACGCCCACCGAGGTCAAGGCCGCCGTGACGGGGTCCGGCCGGGCGGGCAAGGCGCAGGTCGGCGCGATGGTGGTGCGCATCCTCGGGCTCGACGAGGTGCCGCGGCCCGCCGACGCCGCCGACGCCCTGGCGCTCGCGATCTGCCACCTGTGGCGGGGCGGCGGGGCGAGCGCGCCGGCCGCGGCAGCGGTCACGCCCG
>NZ_BAAHAF010000092.1:0-79407 GCF_054777815.1 Angustibacter speluncae
GGCGGCGGCGCCGTCGCCGCGGCGGGAGTGGGGCGCACCCCGGCGCGCCGTCCGCGCACCGCTCGCAGCAGGTCGCGACGCCTGGCGCGCGAGCGCCCTCCCCGGCTGAGACCTACTCGGGCACACCGGGGCCGAGCACCTCGAGGCCGTACCGCGGGCCGACGTCGGCCCACTTCGGCAGCTCCACCTCGGGCGGCTGCCCGTCCGCGCCCGGCAGCCGGTGCTCGGGTGCCGGGACGCCGACCTCGTCGTAGAGCCCGAGCAGGCCGTTCGGGGCGGTCAGCGCCAGCAGCCGCGCGGGACGGTCGCCACGCACCCGGAACGCGTGGGGCACACCGGTCGGCAGGAAGATGAACGACCCGTCGGTGATCTCGTGCACGTCGTCGCCCGCCCGGTAGGTCAGGTGCCCCTCCAGCACGAAGAACGCCTCGGCCTCGCGGGTGTGCCGGTGCAGCGGTGTCGCGATGCCCGGCGGCTGGGTCACCAGCGCCGCGCCGATCGAGCCGTCCCCCTCGCCGGGCTCGAGCAGGTGCTCGAAGAGCGACCCCATCGCCCACGTCGCGCGGGCCGCCCCGGCCGCCCGCACCACCGGTCGCACGATCTCCTGCGAACCGTCCACGGCGTCCTCCTCGTCGACCGCCCGCCTTCGTCCGAAGTCGGTTCGGATGAATTACGCTAGCCCCCGTGGTCCCCACGGTCAACGACCCCTCCGGCAGCCGCAGCTACGACTCCGCCGTCCGCCGCGAGCAGGCCCGCGCCACCCGGGCCGCCGTCGTCGCGGCGGCACGGGAGCAGTTCACGCAGCACGGGTGGCGGGCACCGGTCACGGCGGTGGCGCGCGGCGCCGGCGTCTCGGTGGACACCGTCTACGCGTCGGTCGGCCGCAAGCCCGACCTGCTCCTCGCCGCCGTCGACTCCGTCCTCGGCGACGGCGCGCCCGTCCCCGCGGAGCAGCGCGAGTACGTCCGGGCGGTGCGCGCAGCCGTCACGGCCGAGGAGAAGCTCGACCTCTACGCGGTCGCCCTGGCCCGGCTGATGCCCGCGCTCGCGCCGCTGCAGCTCGCGCTCGCCCAGGCCGCGCAGCACGACGCCGCCTGCGCCCGCACGTGGCAGTCGCTCAAGGACCGCCGGGCGGCCAACATGCGACTGCTCGCCGCCGACCTGCGCGCCACCGGGCGGCTCCGCGACGACCTCGACGACGACGAGGTGGCCGACCTCGTCTGGGTGAGCAACTCCGTCGAGCACTACGCGCTGCTCACCGAGCGCGGGTGGGACGCAGATCGCTACGGTCGCCACCTGGCGGACCTGTGGCGACGACTCCTGCTGCGCCCCAACCGATAGCGTTGCCCGGTGACCACGCCCCGCACCCCGACCGCGGTCGACGCCGCCGCCGACCGGTACACCGACGAGCTGTTCGCAGCCGACCCGCTGCTCGCGACCGAGCTGGGGGTGCTCGACCACGACGACCGGGTCACCGACCTGTCGCCGGAGGGTGTCGACGAGCGGGCCGGCCTCACGCGCCGCGCGCTCGCCGGCCTCGACGCGCTCGAGCCGGTCGACGACAACGACCGGGTCACGCTGGCGGCGATGCGCGAGCGCCTCGGGCTGGAGCTCGAGGTGCACGACGCGGGCCTCGCCTACGCCCCGCTCAACGTGATCGCCAGCCCCGTCCAGGGCGTCCGCGAGGTCTTCGACGTGATGGCCACCACCACGGCGGACGACTGGGCCACGGTCGCCCGCCGGATGGCGGCGGTCCCCGACGCGCTCGCCGGGTACGCCGAGGGCCTGCGGCGCACGGTCGCCGCCGGCGAGGCGCCGTCGCGGCGCCAGGTCGAGGCGGTGGCGCGGGAGTGCGACGGGCTCGCCGACACCGACGACGGGTTCTGGGTCCGGCTCGCCTCAGGCGCCCGGCCGGACGGTCACGAGGCCCCGGACGCGCTCGCGGCCGACCTGCGCCGCGGCGCGCTCGCCTCGGCCGAGGCCTACGGGCGGCTCGCGCAGGTGCTGCGCGAGGAGGTGCTGCCGGCGGCGCCGGCCGCCGACGCCTCCGGCCGCGAGCGGTACGGCCTGTGGTCCCGCAGCTTCCTCGGCGCCACCGTCGACCTCGACGAGACCTACGCGTGGGGGCTCGAGGAGCTGCGGCGCATCGAGGACGAGATGGCCGAGGTGGCCGAGCGCATCGTCCCCGGCGGCTCGGTCGACGACGCCGTCGCCGCCCTCGACGCCGACCCGGCGCGCAACGTCGAGGGCGGGCCGGCCTTCCGCGACTGGATGCAGGACCTGTCCGACCGCGCCGTCGCCTCGTTGGCCGACGTGCACTTCGACGTCCCCGAGCCGGTGCGCCGGCTCGAGTGCTGCCTCGCCCCCACCAGCAGCGGCGGCGTCTACTACTCCGGCCCGAGCGAGGACTTCAGCCGTCCCGGCCGGATGTGGTGGTCGGTGCCGGAGGGCGTGACGACGTTCAGCACCTGGCGCGAGACCACGACCGTCTACCACGAGGGCGTCCCCGGTCACCACCTGCAGGTGGGTCAGACGATGGTGCGCGCCGAGAGCCTCAACCGGTTCCGCCGCCTGCTCTGCTGGGTCTCGGGCCACGGCGAGGGCTGGGCGCTGTACGCCGAGCGGCTCATGGCCGACCTGGGGTACCTCGACGACCCGGGCGACCGCCTCGGCATGCTCGACGGCTCCGCGCTGCGCGCGCTGCGGGTGGTCGTCGACATCGGCCTGCACTGCGGCCTCCCCGCTCCGGCCGAGGTCGGCGGCGGCACCTGGGACGCCGACAAGGTCTGGGCCTTCATGCGCGCGCACAGCCGGATGGACGAGTCGTTCCTGCGGTTCGAGCACACCCGCTACCTCGGCTGGCCCGGCCAGGCGCCGTCGTACAAGGTCGGCGAGCGGCTGTGGCTGCAGGCGCGCGAGGAGGTGCGCCGGCAGCAGGGTGAGGCGTTCGACCTCAAGGACTTCCACCGCCGTGCGCTCGACCTCGGCTCGCTGGGCCTCGACGTGCTGCGCGAGGCGCTGGTCGGCGGGGGTCGCGCCGACCGCTGAGACGGCTGCGGGAATACGTCCGGGATGCAGGTACTTTGCTCCCTCGTGAGCACCGGCCTGACCCGACGTCTGCACGTCGACCTGCTCCGGGTCGACAGCGCGGCGTGTCGACGCGTCTGAGCACCTCCGCGTCGTCCGCTCGCCCAGGAACCCACTGACGTCGGGCACCCACCCCAGGCTCGTCCCACAACCCCGGAGAACACCTTCATGCTCGCCGCGCTGCGCCGCGTCCCCTTCGGCGCCCAGATCCTGCTGTCCCTCGTCCTCGGCGTCGTCCTCGGGCTCGTCGCCGTCCAGATCGGGGACGTGGGCACCGCCGACGGCCCCGCGCCGAACTGGCTGGAGTCCACCCTCGGCACCATCGGCTCGTCGTTCGTGGCGCTGCTGCGCACCATCGTCCCGCCGCTGGTCTTCCTCGCGATCGTCGCCTCGATCGCCAACCTGCGCCAGGTGTCGAACGCCGCGCGCCTCGCCGGCCAGACCCTGCTCTGGTTCGCGATCACGGCGCTGGTCGCGGTCGGGATCGGCATCACCCTCGGCCTCGTGCTGCAGCCCGGCCGGCACACCTCGGTCACCGAGGCCGAGGCCGGCTTCGAGGGCAGCGGCGGCACCTGGACCGACTTCCTCACCGGCCTGGTCCCCACCAACGTCCTCGGCCTGGAGGCGTCCGCGGGTGACGACGGCAGCGTCGGGCTGTCGTTCAACGTGCTCCAGATCATCGTCATCGCGATCGCCGTCGGCATCGCCGCGCTGAAGCTGGGCGAGCGCGCCGAGACCTTCCTGGCCTTCAACCGCTCCGCGCTCGACGTGGTGCAGAAGGTGCTCTGGTGGGTCATCCGGCTGGCCCCGATCGGCACCGTCGGCCTGATCGGTCGCGCCGTGTCAGCCTACGGCTGGGACTCGCTGGCCTCGCTCGCCACCTTCTCGGTCGCGATCTACGCCGGCCTCGCCCTGGTGCTGTTCGTGGTCTACCCGGTCGTGCTGCGGCTGAACGGCCTGAACCCGCTGCGGTACTTCGCCGGCGCGTGGCCCGCGATCCAGCTCGCGTTCGTGTCGCGCTCGTCGATCGGCACCCTGCCGCTCACCCAGCAGGTCACCGAGCGCAACCTCGGCGTCCCGCGCGCGTACGCCTCGTTCGCCGTCCCGTTCGGCGCCACCACGAAGATGGACGGCTGCGCCGCGATCTACCCGGCGCTGGCCGCGATCTTCGTCGCCCAGTTCTTCGGCCTGCAGCTCGGCGTCACCGACTACCTGCTGATCGCGTTCGTGTCGGTCATCGGCTCGGCCGCCACCGCGGGCGTCACCGGTGCCACCGTCATGCTCACGCTGACGCTGTCGACGCTGGGCCTGC
Source organism: Angustibacter speluncae (assembly GCF_054777815.1). Lineage (NCBI taxonomy): Bacteria > Bacillati > Actinomycetota > Actinomycetes > Kineosporiales > Kineosporiaceae > Angustibacter > Angustibacter speluncae. The sequence continues at coordinate 4,400 of NZ_BAAHAF010000092.1, forward strand.
CGCTCGAGGGCGTCGGCCTGCTGCTGGCCATCGACCCGATCCTCGACATGGGCCGCACCGCGGTGAACGTCGCCGGCCAGGCGCTCGTGCCGACCGTCGTGGCCAAGCGCGAGGGCATCCTCGACCAGGCCGTCTACGACAGCCCGCGGGGCCGCGACGCCCTGCGCGACGACGACACGGACCCCACCGTCCGCGACGAGGCGGTCGACGTCCGCGACAAGGAGCCCGTCACGGCCTGACTCCGTCGCGCTGCCGTGCTGCCCTGGACCTGCCTCAGGTCCAGGGCAGCACGCGCCACAGGGCCAGCGTCGCGCCGCTCACCCCGGCGGAGAGCACCGTGCCCCAGGCCATGTCGATCGGCACGAGCCGGGCCGGGAAGTCGCGGATGGTCGCCAGGTTCGTGAGGTCCCAGGTCGCGTAGGTCACGAACCCGAAGAAGGCGCCGAGCAGCAGCGCCCTCGTCATCGAGTCGGCCTGCACGGCGGGGTGGATCACGAAGACCACCAGGCCGAGCAGGAAGATCGCGTAGAACACCACGGCGGCCCCGACCCGCGGCCGGTCGGCGAGCAGGTCGCCGAGCAGGTCGCGGTACAGCGACGCCGCCACGAACTTCAACCAGACGTAGTCGAGGACGCAGAAGACGACGAGCGCGAGCCCGTACTGGATGACACCGGCGCGCACGTCCACGGCGGTCACCGTAGCCGTACGGTAGGCGCCGTGCCCGCTCCGCCGACCTTCCGCACCACCCGCGCGCGCCAGGGCTACGACCGCGCCGAGGTCGACGCCTTCCTCGCCGAGGTGGTGCCGCTCGTCCACTCGGCTCGCGCCGGCGACGACGTCGTCGGCCGCATCCGGTCGGTGTCCTTCAGCCCCACCCGGCTGCGCTCCGGCTACGACCAGGAGCAGGTCGACACCTACCTCGACGAGCTCGTCGAGCAGGCGGTGCGCTCCGCGCAGGTCGTCGACGTCGACGGTCGTGGCCCGCAGGGGCTCGTCCCCGCGACGGGGGCGCCCGTCCCGCCGCCGCCGGCGTTCTCGTCGACCGTGTGGCGCGAGGGCTACGACCGCGAGGAGGTCGACGTCCTGGTCGACGACGTGCGGCGGGTGCTCGAGCACGGCCCGGTGCCGGTCGGCCTGCCCGACCGCATCGCGTCCACCACGTTCCAGGCGACGCGCCTGCAGCCCGGGTACGACCAGGACGAGGTCGACGACTACCTCGACGTCCTGCTCGAGGCGGCCAGAGCCGCTGTCTCGCAGGCCAAGTCGTCTCCCTTGACGATGCGCGAGGCCCGGCGGCAGGCACGCGCGCTCGCCGGGCCGGGCAGGGCTCCCGCCGGGTCGCGGTTCGAGCGCGCCGACCGCCGCGAGTCCGGGTACGCCGTGCGCGAGGTCGACGCCTTCGCCGAGCGGCTGGCGCGCGAGCTGATGGCGCTGGTGCCCTCGACGGCCGCCGACGACGTGCGCGGCACCCGGTTCGGACGCGAGCGCGCCGGCTACCGGCTCGAGGAGGTCGACGCCTGGCTCGCCGACGTCGCGAGCCACCTCACGCGGCGCGAGCTCGGCTGACGCCTATCCTCGGCGCGTGGTCCGACTCGTGCTCGCCTCCGCCTCCCCCGCCCGCCTGACGACGCTGCGCAACGCCGGCCTCGCCCCCGACGTCGTGGTGTCCGACGTCGACGAGCCGGCGGTGGTGGAGCGCTACGGCGTCACCGACGCGCACGACGTGGCGCTGGTGCTCGCCCGCGCCAAGGCCGAGGACGTCGCGGCGCGCGAGGACGCCGACGACGCCCTCGTGCTCGGCTGCGACTCGGTGCTCGAGCTCGACGGCGAGGTGCACGGCAAGCCCGCCGACGCCGCCGAGGCCACCGCCCGCTGGCGGCGGATGCGCGGCCGCTCCGGCGTGCTGCACACCGGTCACTGGCTGGTCGACGGCCGCGACGACGACGGCACGGGCGCCACCATCGGCGCCGTCGCCTCGACCACCGTGCACTTCGCCGACGTCGACGACGCGGAGATCGACGCGTACGTGGCGACCGGTGAGCCGCTCGCCGTGGCAGGCGCGTTCACCACCGACGGGCTCGGTGGCGCGTACGTGCGCGGCATCGAGGGCGACCACCACACCGTCGTCGGGGTGAGCCTTCCGCTGCTGCGCGAGCTGGTCGGCGAGGTCGGGGTGCGCTGGCCCGACCTGTGGGCCCCCCGGGGCTGACCGGCCCCCGAGCCGCTCAGACCGGTGGCACCCCGTGCCGGCGGTGGCTGAAGGTGCGGTCCTTGCCGGCGGCGTACCGCAGCCGCCGCGCCACCTCGGCGCGCAGCTCGCCCGGCTCGACCACGCCGTCGAGGACGAGCTCGCTCGCGAGCCGCTCGAGGTCGATGTCGGCCTCGTACTCCTCGCGGCGGGCGGCGACGTACGCAGCGCGCTCGTCGGCGTCCTCGATCGCGTTGATCTTGTTGGCGTACACCGCGTTCACGGCGGCCTCCGGCCCCATCACCGCGATGCGCGCGGTGGGGAGGGCCAGCGTCGCGTCGGGCCCGAAGCCCGGGCCGGCCATGGCGTAGAGGCCGGCGCCGTACGATTTGCGCAGCACGACGCACACCTGCGGCACGGTGGCCTCGGACACGGCGGTGATCATCTTCGCGCCGTGCCGGATGATGCCCGCGCGCTCGACCTCGGAGCCGATCATGAAGCCCGGGACGTCGGACAGGTAGACCAGCGGGATGTTGAAGGCGTCGCACCACCAGATGAAACGGGCTGCCTTGTCGGCCGAGTCGCCGAACAGTACCCCGCCGCGCACCGCCGAGTTGTTCGCGACGATCCCGACGCTCGCTCCGTCGAGGCGTCCGAACCCGACCACGAGCTCGGCGGCGAACAGCGGCTTGATCTCGAAGAACGAGTCGTCGTCGACGAGGCCCTCGATGACGTCGTGCACGTCGAACGGCTGGCTCTCGACCTCGGGCACGGTGGTGTCGTCGAGCACGACCGCGGGCGGCTCCGGCGCGTAGGTCGGCGCCTCGGCGCGCCAGCTCGACGGCAGGTACGAGAACAGCAGGCGCGCCTGCTCGATGGCGTCGGCGTCGTCGGTGGCGAGCAGGTCGCCGCAGCCCGAGACGGTGCAGTGCATGCGGGCGCCACCCATCTCCTCGAGCGAGATCCGCTCTCCCACCACCATCTCGGCCATCCGGGGGCTGCCGAGGTACATCGACGCGTTGCCCTCGACCATGATCACGCAGTCGGTGAAGGCGGGGATGTACGCACCGCCCGCGGCCGACGGGCCGAACAGGCAGCAGATCTGCGGCACCTTGCCCGACAGCATCACCTGGTTGTGGAAGATGCGGCCGGCGCCGCGGCGCCCCGGGAACAGGTCGACCTGGTCGGTGATGCGGGCACCGGCCGAGTCGATGAGCCAGAAGACCGGCAGCTCCTCGCGCAGGGCCGCCTCGGTGGCGCGGATGATCTTCTCCACCGTCCGCGCGCCCCACGACCCCGCCTTGACCGTGGGGTCGTTGGCGACCACGACGACCGCGCGGCCGTCGACGGTGCCGCGGCCCGTGACGACGCCGTCGGCGGGCAGCCCGGTCGCCATCGCGTTGGCGTACCGGCCGTCCTCGACGAACGAGCCGTCGTCGACAAGCAGCGCGATGCGCTCGCGCACGTAGAGCTTGTGCTGGCCCTCGAGCTTGGCGGCGGCCGCCTCGGTGGGCGCCGCGGAGGCCCGGTGGGCGTCCTGCAGCCGGGCGCGCAGCGCCTGCACCTTCGGGTCGGTGGGGTGGCCCATCAGGCGACCGGGAGGCCGAGGCCGCGGGCGATGACCATGCGCTGCACCTCGGAGGTGCCCTCGCCGATCTCGAGGATCTTCGCGTCGCGGTAGAACCGTGCCACCGGGTACTCCTCCATGAAGCCGTTGCCGCCGAACACCTGCGTCGCGACGCGGGTGGCGGTGACGGCGGCCTCGGTCGAGTAGAGCTTGGCGACCGCGGCGGCCTGCTTCACCTCGGCGAGCGAGCGGCGGCCGGCGTGCAGCTCGTCCTTGAGCCAGGCGGCCTTGTAGGTGAGCGCGCGGGCGGCCTCGACCGCGACGGCGAGGTCGGCCACGGCGAACGACACGCCCTGGTTGGCGCCGATCGGGCGCCCGAACGCGACCCGGCTCTTCGCGTAGTCGGTGGAGAGCTCGAGGCACGCCTGCGCCAGACCGACCGCGAGCGCCGAGATGGCGATGCGGCCGTCGTCGAGGGTGGCCAGGAACTGCCCGAACCCCTTGCCGCGGTCTCCGAGCAGGTGGTCCTGCGGCACCCGGCAGCCCTCGAAGGTCAGCCCGTGCGTGTCGGACGCGTGCCAGCCGAGCTTGCGGTACGCGGGCTCGACGACGAAACCGGGTGTGCCCGAGGGGATCATGATCGAGCTGATCTCGGGTCGGCCGTCCTCCTTCGTCCCGGTGCGCGCGGTGACCGTGACGACCGAGGTGATCTCGGTGCCGGAGTTCGTGATGAACGCCTTGGCGCCGTCGACGACCCACTCGCCGGTCGCGTCGTCGAGGCGGGCGCGGGTGCGGGTGGCGCCGGCGTCCGACCCCGCCTCGGGCTCGGTGAGCCCGAAGCCGGCGAGCGCGCGGCCGGCGATCAGGTCGGGCAGCCAGCGCTGCTGCTGCTCGGGGGTGCCGAACGACAGGATCGGGTTGATGCCGAGGCCGACGCCCGCGCTCAGCGTGATGCCGACGCTCTGGTCGACCCGGCCGAGCTCCTCGATCGCCACGCAGAGGCTGGTGAAGGCGCTCTCGTCGAGTCCCGCGCCGCCGAGCTCCTCCGGCGCCACCAGGCCGAACAGGCCGAGGTCGCCCATCTTCGGCACCAGGTGCACCGGGAAGTGGCCCTCGCGGTCCCACTGCTCGATGTGCGGGGCCACCTCGGCCTCGGCGAAGTCGCGGACCGAGGCGCGGAAGTCCTCGAGCTCCTTGGACAGCTCGAACATGGTGGGGGTCCTCTCGCTGGCGGTCGCCGTCCGGGGGTCGCCCGGCGGTGGACCTGTCCATCGTGCTTGACGTTGACGTCAACGTCAAGCACGATGGCGCCATGGTCGAGGAGCGCACCTGGACGATCGCGGAGGTGGCCGAGGAGTTCGGCATCACGCACCGCACCGTGCGCTACTACGAGCAGCAGGGCCTGGTCTCCCCCGAGCGCCGCGGCACGGCCCGCGTCTTCCACCCGCGCGACCGCGTCCGGCTCGGGCTGGTGCTGCGCGGCAAGCGGATCGGGTTCGACCTGGAGAAGATCCGCACGATCGTCGACATGTACGACGACGTGCCCGGCGAGGCCGGCCAGCTCGAGTACCTGCTCGACCAGGTCGAGGGCCGCCGCGCCGAGCTCCAGGCGCGCCGGGCCGACATCGACACCGTGCTCGGCGAGCTCGACGAGCTCGAGCGGCGCTGCCGCGAGGACCTGCGGCACCTGCGCGACGGGAGGACCCCGTGAGCAGCGCCACGTCACCGCGCCCGGGTGCCGCCCGGGGCGCGCAGATAGGCTCCGCACGGCCGACGACGCAGCGACCATCGACGACACGAGCGAGGACGACGTGAGCGACAGCGCGACCCCCACCCGCACGATCACCAAGGTGCTGATCGCGAACCGTGGCGAGATCGCGGTGCGCATCGCGCGGGCGTGCGCCGACTCCGGGCTCTCCTCCGTCGCCGTCTACGCCGAGCCGGACGCCGACGCGCTGCACGTGAAGGTCGCCGACGAGGCCTACGCCCTCGGCGGCTCCACCCCGGGCGACTCCTACCTCGTGGTCGACAAGCTGCTCGAAGTGGCGAAGGCGTCCGGCGCCGACGCGGTCCACCCCGGCTACGGGTTCCTGTCCGAGAACGCGTCGTTCGCCCAGGCGGTGCTCGACGCCGGCCTGGTGTGGGTGGGTCCGCCGCCCGCCGCGATCGACTCGCTCGGCGACAAGGTCAAGGCCCGCCACATCGCCGAGCGCGCCGGCGCCCCGCTGGTCGCCGGCACCAAGGAGCCCGTGCAGGGCGCCGACGAGGTCATCGCCTTCGCCGAGGAGCACGGGCTGCCGATCGCGATCAAGGCGGCGTACGGCGGCGGCGGCCGCGGCCTCAAGGTCGCGCGCGAGGGCGACGACGTCGCCGAGCTGTTCGACTCCGCGGTGCGCGAGGCGGTCTCGGCGTTCGGCCGCGGCGAGTGCTTCGTCGAGAAGTACCTCGACAAGCCCCGCCACGTCGAGACGCAGTGCCTGGCCGACGAGCACGGGAACGTGGTCGTGGTGTCGACCCGCGACTGCTCGCTGCAGCGCCGCCACCAGAAGCTCGTCGAGGAGGCGCCCGCGCCGTTCCTGTCCGAGGACCAGGTGGCCGAGCTCTACCGCGCCTCCAAGGCGATCCTGCGCGAGGCCGGCTACGTCGGCGCCGGCACCTGCGAGTTCCTCGTCGGCCAGGACGGCACCATCTCCTTCCTCGAGGTGAACACCCGCCTGCAGGTCGAGCACCCGGTCTCCGAGGAGGTCGCGGGCATCGACCTGGTGCGCGAGCAGTTCCGCATCGCCACCGGCGAGGCGCTGGGCTACGACGACCCCGAGATCCGCGGCCACTCCTTCGAGTTCCGCATCAACGGCGAGGACGCCGGCCGGGGCTTCCTGCCCGCGCCGGGCACCGTCTCCTCGTTCGTCGCGCCGTCCGGCCCGGGCGTGCGGCTCGACTCGGGCGTGGTGAGCGGCGACGTCGTGGCCGGCGCCTTCGACTCGATGCTGGCCAAGCTCGTCGTCACCGGGGCCACCCGGCAGCAGGCGCTCGAGCGCTCGCGCCGCGCCCTCGACGAGATGGTCGTCGACGGCATGCCGACGGTGCTGCCGTTCCACCGCGTCGTCGTCCGCGACCCCGCCTTCGCCCCGTCCGGCGACGAGCCGTTCACGGTGCACACCCGCTGGATCGAGACCGAGTTCGACAACACCATCGAGCAGTGGTCGGGCACCCCGGGCGAGGCCCCCGAGGCCGAGGAGAAGCAGCGCGTCGTCGTCGAGGTCGGCGGCAAGCGGCTCGAGGTCGTCCTGCCCGCCGGGCTGGCGCTCGGCGGCGGCGCCCCCGCCGGCCGTCCCAAGGCCCCGCGCCGCTCGGCCGCGAAGAGCTCGGGCGCCGCGGCGTCCGGCGACTCCCTCACCTCGCCGATGCAGGGCACGATCGTCAAGGTCGCCGTGGCCGAGGGCGACACCGTCGCCGAGGGCGACCTGGTCGTCGTGCTCGAGGCGATGAAGATGGAACAGCCGCTCGTGGCCCACCGGGCCGGCACCGTCACCGACCTGGCCGCCGAGGTCGGCGCCACGGTCACCAGCGGCGCCGTGGTCTGCCGCATCGCCGACGCCTGATCCTCGGGATGCACGACCCGGCACGGCGGGTCAGGGTGGACGGGTGAGGACGAGACAGCTCGTGGCCCTGGCCGTCGCCCTGGCCGTGGTCGGCCTCCTCGTCGGCAGCTTCACCGCCGTCGCCGGGTCCGGCCCCGGCCCGACGTCCACCCCCGCCGACCCCTGCATCCGCGTCTGCTGAGGCGCCCGTCAGCGGGCGTGCAGGCGGCGGGCGGCCTCGGCCACCGAGCCGGACAGCGACGGGTAGACGGTGAAGGCCTGGGCCACGTCGTCGACGGTCAGCCGGTGCTCGACCGCGAGGGCGACGGGGAAGATCAGCTCGGACGCCCTCGGCGCCACGACGACGCCACCGATCACCGTGCCGGAACCGGTGCGGCAGAACAGCTTCACGAAGCCGTCGTGGATGCCCTGCATCTTGGCGCGGGGGTTGCCGGCCAGCGGCAGCTTCACCACCTGGCCCTGCGCCTCGCCGGCCTCGATCTGCGCCTGCGTCCACCCGACGGTCGCGATCTCGGGCGCGGTGAAGATGTTGGCCGACACGGTGCGCAGGTCGAGCGGGCGCACGGCGTCGCCGAGCGCGTGCCACATCGCGATCCGGCCCTGCATGGCCGCCACCGACGCGAGCGGGAGCACGCCGGTGCAGTCGCCCGCCGCGTACACGCCCCGCGCCGACGTGCGCGACACCCGGTCGACCTCGACGTGGCCCGACGGCGTGAGGCGCACGCCCGACCTCTCGAGACCGATCCCGGAGGTGTTGGGGATCGAGCCGACCGCCATCAGGCAGTGCGAGCCCTCGACCGTCCGGCCGTCCGTGAGCGTGACCAGCACGCCGTGGCCGGTGCGCTTCACCGACTCGGCGCGCGAGCGCGACATCACCGTCATGCCGCGGCGGCGGAACACCTCCTCGATCACCTCGGCGGCGTCGCCGTCCTCGCCGGGCAGCACCCGGTCGCGCGAGGAGACCAGGACGACGTCGACCCCGAGGGCGTCGTAGGCGGAGGCGAACTCGGCGCCGGTGACGCCGGAGCCGACGACGACGAGCCGCTCGGGCATCTCGTCGAGGTCGTACAGCTGGGTCCAGGTGAGGATGCGCTCGCCGTCCGGGCGGGCGTCGGGCAGCGTGCGCGGGTGCGCGCCGGTGGCGACGAGCACGACGTCGGCGTCGAGGGTGAGCGAGGTGCCGTCGTGCGGCTCGACGTGCACGCGCTGCGGCGACAGCAGCCGGGCGGTGCCGCCGACGACGCGCACGCCCTCCTTCTCGAGCCGCCGGTGCACGTCGTCGGACTGGGCCTGCGCCAGCGCGCGGACGCGCTCGTTCACCCGCCCGAGGTCGACCGCGAGGCCCTTGCCCGGGTCGGGGTCGCCCCCGCCGGGGAACCGGACGCCGAGCTCGTGCGCGCCGTCGACGAGCGTCATCACCTCGGCGGTGGCGATCAGGGTCTTGGACGGGACGACGTCGGTGAGCACCGCGGCGCCGCCGACGCCGACGCGCTCGACCACGGTGACGTCGGCGCCCAGCTGGGCGGCGACCAGCGCCGCCTCGTAGCCACCGGGGCCGCCGCCGACCACGACGACGCGGGTGCCGGGGCGCACCTCGCCCGGCTCGTCGGGGGTCGGCGCCCCGGACGGGGTCTGCGGGGGGCTCGTGTCGCGCGTCTGCTCGCTCATCGCCCCCCATTGTGGCGTGCGCCTGCGCCGGAGGCCCACCAGCCGTCGCTACCCTCTCGACGTGGCTCTGTACGCGGCCTACGGCTCGAACCTCGACCCGGCCCAGATGCTCCGGCGGGCTCCGCACTCCCCCCTGCGCGGCACGGGGTGGCTGCGGGGCTGGCGCCTGACCTTCGGCGGCGAGGAGCGCGGCTGGGAGGGGGCGCTCGCGACGGTGGTCGAGGACCCCGACGCGTCGGTGTACGTCGCGGTCTACGACCTCACGCCGGCCGACGAGAAGGCGCTGGACGACTGGGAGGGTGCCGAGATCGGGCTCTACCGCAAGGTCCGGGTGCGGGTCGACCTGCTGACCGGCGAGGCGCTGAGCTGGCTCTACGTCCTCGACGCCTACGAGGGCGGGCTGCCGAGCGCGCGCTACCTGGGCGTGCTCGCCGAGGCGGCCCAGGCGGCCGGCGCGCCCGACGACTACCTGTCGCGGGTGCGGGCGATGCCCTGCCGCTCGGTGGGCTGAGCACGTCCCGGCGCGTCGGTAGTCTTCGCCGGTGACCCACGACGCCACCGCCACGACCGACCCCTTCGAGGCCGCGCGCGAGGCCGCCGCCGTGCTCGCCGAGCGCACCGGCAGCGACCGCCACGACGTCGCGCTCGTGCTCGGCTCGGGCTGGGCGGGCGCCGCCGACCTGCTCGGCGAGGCGCTCGCCGAGGTGCCGGCCGACGAGGTGCCGGGCTTCCACGAGCCGGCGGTCACGGGCCACGTCGGCACGCTGCGGTCGATCGCGATCGGCGACACCGGGTCGCGCGCGCTCGTGCTCGGCGCCCGCACCCACCTCTACGAGGGACGCGGGGTGCGCCAGGTCGTGCACGGCGTCCGCACCGCCGCGGCAGCCGGCTGCCGCACGGTCGTCATCACCAACGGCTGCGGCGGGCTGCGGCCGGAGTGGGGGCCCGGCACGCCGGTGCTCATCAGCGACCACGTCAACCTCACCGCCACCTCGCCGCTCGAGGGCGCGACGTTCGTCGACCTCACCGACCTGTACTCCTCGCGGCTGCGGGCCGTCGCCCGCGAGGTCGACGCCTCGCTCGACGAGGGCGTCTACGCGCAGTTCCCCGGCCCGCACTACGAGACCCCCGCCGAGGTGCGGATGGCGCGCACCATCGGCGCCGACCTGGTCGGCATGTCGACCACCCTCGAGGCCATCGCCGCGCGGCACGCGGGCCTGGAGGTGCTCGGCATCTCGCTCGTGACGAACCTCGCCGCCGGCATCAGCCCGGAGCCGCTCGACCACGCCGAGGTGCTCGAGGCCGGCCGGCAGGCGGGCCCGCGCATCGGGGCCCTGCTCGCCGAGATCACCCGGCGGATCGCGTGAGCACCCCGGCGCCCGAGCTGGTCGCGGCGGCGCGCACCTGGGCGGCGTCCGACCCGGACGACGAGACCGCGGCCGAGCTGCTCGCGGTCGTCGAGCGGGCGCAGGACGGCGACGCCGCGGCGACCGCCGACCTCGCCGACCGCTTCGACGGGACGCTGCAGTTCGGCACCGCCGGCCTGCGCGGCGCGCTCGGCGCCGGCCCGAACCGGATGAACCGGGTGGTCGTGGTCCGGGCGGCGGCCGGGCTCGCCTCGTACCTGCTGCACCGCGGTCCGAGCACCGGGCTCACCCGCCCCCGCGTGGTGATCGGCTACGACGCACGCCGCAACTCCGACGTGTTCGCCCGCGACACCGCGTCGGTCATGACCGGGGCCGGGGTCGAGGCCCTGCTGCTGCCGTCGGCGCTGCCCACCCCGGTGCTCGCGTTCGCCGTGCGCGAGCTCGGCGCCGACGCAGGCGTCATGGTCACCGCGAGCCACAACCCGCCGCAGGACAACGGCTACAAGGTCTACCTCGGCGGCCCGGGCGAGGACGGCGCGCAGATCGTGCCCCCGGCCGACGCCGCCATCGCCACCCGCATCGCCGCGGTCGGCGAGCTCGCCGACGTGCCGCGTCCCGACGACGGCTGGACGCTGCTCGGCGACGACGTGCACGAGGCCTATCTCGACGCCGCCGCTGCCGCCGCCACCCCGGGCACGCCGCGCGACCTGTCCGTCGTTCTGACCCCGCTGCACGGCGTCGGCGGCGAGACCGCGCGAGAGGCGTTGCGGCGAGCCGGTTTCGACGACGTGCACCTCGTCGCCGAGCAGGCCGAGCCGGACCCCGCGTTCCCCACCGTCGACTTCCCGAACCCCGAGGAGCCCGGCGCGATCGACCTCGCGCTCGCGGCCGCCCACGAGCGCGGCGCCGACCTGGTGATCGCGAACGACCCGGACGCCGACCGCTGCGCCGTCGCGGTCGACGACCCGGCGTCGGGGTGGCGGATGCTGCGCGGCGACGAGGTCGGTGCGCTGCTCGGCGAGTACCTCGCGACCCGGCCGGGCGCGCCGACGTCCGGGACGCTCGCCTGCTCGATCGTGTCGTCGCAGCTGCTCGGACGCATCGCCGCGGCGCACGGCCTCGAGCACGCCCAGACCCTCACCGGCTTCAAGTGGATCTCGCGCGCGCCCGGGCTGGTCTACGGGTACGAGGAGGCGCTCGGCTACTGCGTCGCGCCGGGCACCGTGAAGGACAAGGACGGCGTGAGCGCGGCCGTCGTCGTGGCGTGCCTGGCGGCCGAGCTCAAGGCGCAGGACCGCACGCTGCTCGACGTCCTCGACGACCTCGCCCGCGCGCACGGCCTGCACGCCACCGACCAGCTGTCGGTGCGCGTCGACGACCTGACGCTCATCGTGCAGGCGATGCTGACGCTGCGCCGGCAGCCGCCGACCGAGCTCGCCGGCTCGCCGGTGGTGCAGGTCGACGACCTCGCCCTCGGCAGCGACGACCTGCCGCCCACCGACGGCCTGCGGTACGTCACCGACGGCGGCGACCGGGTGGTCGTCCGGCCGTCCGGCACCGAGCCCAAGCTCAAGGCCTATCTGGAGTCCGTGGTCCCGGTCGGTGCCGACGGCGACGTCGCGGCAGCTCGTGGGGTGGCGGCAGAGCGGCTCGCCCGCCTGCGCTCCGACCTGTCGGCGGCGCTGGGTCTCTGAACGGCGGGGGCTCTGACGACCGCCCGGGGGCCGGTCAGACGACGGCCGCCAGCAGGCAGCACGCCGCCAGCACCACCGCACCGAGCGCGATCGGGAGGTTCCACTCGCGCGTGACCTGGCCCGCGCCGGACGCGCCCCCGTGCTCGCGCCAGACGTCCCAGCGGTGCCGGACGAGCAGCGCGGCGGCGCCCGAGTCGGTGTTCGGCGCGGCGCTCGCGCTCAGCCCCTGGTCGAGCGGCGTCCCCATGGCCTGCACGCCACCGGCGTCCTTGCGGGTGAGGCCCCACGACGAGGTGCGACCCGGCGCCGGCGAGGACCAGCTGGTGTAGGTGCCCTCGGACGTCTCCAGGGTCAGCGCGAAGCGGGTGCGCACGTCCTCGAGCCGGGCGAACGGGATGCGCACGTCGCGGACGACGTTCACCAGGGTCACGCCGTCGCCGTCGACAGCCACGCGGGGACGCCAGAACAGCGCGTGGACGACCAGGGCCGCCAGCGCCGTGAAGGGCAGCAGCCGCAGGGCGGACGGCAGGTCGGCCAGCGCGGTCACGACCACCGCGAAGAGCAGGAGCACCCAGGTGGCGACCGCCAGCACCCGCACCCCCACGGGCCGCAGGACGACGGGGTCGGTCGCTGCTCCGGTCGACGCGCTCACGTCCGTCATCGTCGCACGCTCATCCGAGCACGACGCCGGCGGCGAGCAGCACCGTGCCCGCCGCGGTCAGCACGAGGCCGCCGACCGACCACCCGGCCCGCGCCACCGCGTCACCACCCGCCCGCGGGCGCCAGCGCTCGCGGGCCTGCAGCACGGCGACGACAGCGGGAGCAGTCCCCGGCCCGGCCGCCAGCGCGGCGTCGCGCTCGAGCACCCCGGCCGCCGTCCGGTGCACGTCGTAGAGCGACCGCATCCGGGCCGGTCCCGGCGCGGCGAGCGCCCGGACCACCCGGGTGCCGCCCGCGTCCGCCGTGCGCGTGCGCACCTCGAGCGACCACCCGAACGCGACGTCGTCGAGCGCGGGCCACGCGATCCACCAGGTGCGCCACGGGTTGCGCACCACCACCCCCCGCTCGCCGAGCAGGACGGCCGGGTACGCCCCGAGCAGCGCGACCAGCGCCACCACGCCCAGCCCCCGCAGCAGCGCGCCCGGGCGGTCGGCCGGCGCGGAGGCCGGCACCAGCAGCAGCGCCACGGCGGCGCAGGCAAGCGTCGCCGTCCACCCCAGCCCGTGCCGCACGCGCGTGACCACGGTCACCAGGATGCGGACTTGAACGCGTTCAAGTCAGTGCTCTACCGTGTTGAACGCGTTCAAGAAGCATCCGCGATGGATCGAGCGAGAGGGGGACCCATGAGTCCCGTCGTCGTCACCTACCTGGTCTACGTCCCGCTGAGCGTCGGCCTGACGTTCTGGGTCGCCCGCACGCTGAGCCGCAACGGGGCCCTGTTCCTGCGCGACGTGTTCGCCGGCGACGAGCGCATGGCCGGCGCCGTGAACCACCTGCTCGTGGTGGGGTTCTGGCTGATCAACCTGGGCTACGTGGCGCTCGCGCTGCGCACCGGCGGGGAGGTCCCCGACGCCCGGAGCGCGATCGAGACCCTGGCCACCAAGATCGGCGGCGTCCTGCTCGTCCTGGGCGTCATGCACTTCCTCAACCTGTTCGTGCTGTCGCGGATGCGCCGCCGGTGGCACCGCGCGGCCCTGCCCGTCCCGCCCGTGCCGCCGGCGGGCCGCACCCAGTGGGCGCCCGCCCCCGCCCCCGGCCCGTTCCCGCCGCGGTGAGCGCGGTGGGGCGGCTGACCGTCCTCTACGACGCCGAGTGCGGCCTGTGCCGGTGGGTGCGGGGGTGGCTCGAGGGCTCGGCGCTGCTCGTCCCCCTCGACTGGGTGCCGTGCGGGTCGGACGAGGCCCGGCGGCGGCTGCCCCACCTCGACCACGACCGCACCCGGGAGGAGGTGACCGTGGTGGCCGACACCGGCGAGGTCTGGTCGGCCGAGGGCGCGTGGATCGTGTGCCTGTGGGCCACCGCGGCGCACCGCGACCTGGCGGTGCGGCTCGGCGGCAGCACCACCGGCAGGCGGGCGGCACGCGCGGTGGCGCTGTCGGTGGCGGCCGCCGCGCAGGGACGGCCCGCTCCCCCGGCCTGCTCCACCGCAGTAGCGTCGGGGCCGTGAGCGAGGCGACCCCGACCCCGAGGGGCGAGCAGACCCGGGCCCGCATCGTCGACGCCGCCATGGCCCTGCTCGAGGAGCGCGGCTACGACGGCATGACGATGCGGGCGGTCGCCGAGGCCGCGGGCGTCAGCCAGGGCAACGCGTACTACTACTTCTCCTCCAAGGAGCACCTGGTCCAGGGCTTCTACGACCGGCTCCAGCAGCTGCACGCCGACGCGGCCGCGGGCGCGCTCGAGGGCCTCACCGGGCTCGGCGAGCGCCTCGCCGCGTCCGAGCTCGCCTTCCTCGACGTCGCCTCGCCCTACCACGGCATCGCCGGGCGGATGTTCGCCGTCGCCGCCGACCCCGCCAGCCCGCTGAACCCGCTGAGCGCCGACAGCACCCCGGCGCGCGAGGCGTCCACGCGGATCATGCGCGACGTCGTGGGCGGCTCGACCACCAGGGCGGACGAGCGGCTGCTGCGCGAGCTGCCCGGGCTGCTCTGGCTCGCGCACCTCGGCGTCGTGCTGTTCTGGGTGTACGACACCAGCCCCGACCAGCGCCGCAGCCGGGCGCTGGTGACCCGCGCCTCACCGGTGCTGGAACGGCTCGTCGGGCTCAGCCGCTGGCGCGCGCTGCGGCCCACCGTGACCGAGCTGCTCGACCTCGTCGCCGATCTCGGCCGCCCCGGGGGGAGCGGTAGAGTTCCGCGGTGACGACTTCCAGCACGTCGGCCACGGCGGCCGGTCTGCCGTCCGCGTCCACCGTCCTCGGTGGTGAGGTGACCGACGCGTCGCTGCGGCGGTACCTGCACGGCCTGCCCGGCGTCGACGCCGTGGGCGCCGACCAGCGCGCGGCCGGCCTCGGCACCCGCTCGATCAAGACCACCTCCAAGGCGTGGGCGCTCGACGCGGTGATCCGGATGATCGACCTCACCACGCTCGAGGGCTCCGACACACCGGGCAAGGTCGAGACGCTGTGCGCCAAGGCCGTGCACCCCGACCCGGGCTCACCCGACACCCCGCGCGTCGCCGCGGTCTGCGTCTACAACGACCTCGTGCCGGTGGCGGTGCAGGCGCTGCAGGGCACCGGCGTGCACGTCGCCGCGGTGGCGACGGCGTTCCCGTCCGGGCGCGCGGCGCTCGACGTCAAGCTCGCCGACACGGCCGACGCCGTCGAGGCGGGCGCCGACGAGATCGACATGGTGATCGACCGCGGCGCGTTCCTGTCCGGCCGCTACCTGCAGGTGTTCGAGGAGATCGTGGCCACCCGCGAGGCGTGCCACGCCGGCGGCCGCGAGGCGCACCTCAAGGTCATCCTCGAGACCGGCGAGCTCGTCACGTACGACAGCGTCCGCCGCGCGTCGTGGCTGGCGATGCTGGCCGGTGCCGACTTCATCAAGACCAGCACCGGCAAGGTGCAGCCCGCCGCCACGATGCCCGTGACGCTGATCATGCTCGAGGCCGTGCGCGACTGGCGCGAGCAGACCGGGCGGATGATCGGCGTGAAGCCGGCCGGCGGCATCCGGCACGCCAAGGACGCCCTGAAGTACCTCGTGATGGTGAGCGAGGTCGCGGGCGCCGACTGGCTCGACCCCGACTGGTTCCGGTTCGGCGCCTCCACGCTGCTCAACGACGTCCTGCTCCAGAAGCAGAAGCTCGCGACGGGGGCCTACAGCGGTCCCGACTACGTCACCCTCGACTGAAGGCTGGTCAGCTCCCATGGCTTCGCTCGGCACCTTCGAGTACGCGCCGGCGCCCGAGTCGCGCTCGGTCGTCGACCTGCAGCCCTCGTACGGGCTGTTCGTCGACGGCGAGTTCGTCGACGGCGGCGGCTCGTCGTTCAAGACCGTCAACCCCGCCACCGAGGAGGTGCTGGCCGAGGTCGCCGAGGCCGACGCGTCCGACGTCGACCGCGCGGTCGCGGTGGCACGCCGTGCGTACCAGCGGGTCTGGTCGCGGATGCCCGGTTCGGAGCGCGGCAAGTACCTGTTCCGCATCGCGCGGATCATGCAGGAGCGCTCGCGCGAGCTCGCCGTGCTCGAGACCCTCGACAACGGCAAGCCGATCAAGGAGTCGCGGGACGTCGACGTCCCCACCGCCGCGGCGCACTTCTTCTACTACGCCGGCTGGGCCGACAAGCTCGAGCACGCCGGCTTCGGCCCGGCGCCCCGGGCGCTGGGCGTGGCCGCCCAGGTCATCCCCTGGAACTTCCCGCTGCTCATGCTGGCGTGGAAGATCGCGCCGGCCCTGGCGGCGGGCAACACCGTCGTGCTGAAGCCGGCCGAGACCACGCCGCTGACCGCGCTGCTGTTCGCCGACATCTGCCGCCAGGCCGACCTGCCGCCGGGTGTCGTCAACATCGTCACCGGCGCGGGCGCCACCGGTCGCGCGCTGGTCGAGCACCCCGGCGTCGACAAGGTCGCGTTCACCGGATCGACCGCCGTCGGACGCGGGATCGCCCGCCAGGTCGCGGGTTCGCGCAAGAAGGTGACGCTGGAGCTCGGCGGCAAGGCCGCGAACATCGTCTTCGACGACGCCCCGCTCGACCAGGCGGTCGAGGGCATCGTCAACGGCATCTTCTTCAACCAGGGCCAGGTCTGCTGCGCCGGGTCGCGTCTGCTCGTGCAGGAGGACGTGCACGACGAGCTCGTCGCGCGGCTCGAGCGCCGCCTGACCACGTTGCGGCTCGGCGACCCCATGGACAAGAACACCGACGTCGGGGCGATCAACTCGCGCGCCCAGCTCGACCGCATCACCGAGCTGTCCGACGCGGGCGAGGCCGAGGGCGCGGTGCGCTGGTCGGCGCCGTGCGAGATCCCGGCCAAGGGCTTCTGGTTCCCGCCCACCGTGTTCACCGGCGTCTCGAACACCCACCGCATCGCGCGCGAGGAGATCTTCGGCCCGGTGCTGTCGGTGCTCACGTTCCGCACGCCGGACGAGGCGATCGCCAAGGCGAACAACACCCCGTACGGGCTGTCGGCCGGCGTGTGGACGGAGAAGGGCTCGCGGATCCTGTGGGCGGCCGACCGGCTGCGCGCGGGCGTGGTGTGGGCCAACACGTTCAACCGGTTCGACCCCACCAGCCCCTTCGGTGGCTACAAGGAGTCGGGCTACGGCCGCGAGGGCGGTCGCCACGGCCTCGAGGCCTACCTGCGCACCGAGGGAGACGACCTGTGACGCCGCGTAGCGCGACCCGCGCACCCGAGCGGGCCGAGATCCGCAAGACCTACAAGCTGTACATCGGCGGCAAGTTCCCCCGTACCGAGTCGGGCCGCAGCTACGAGGTCACCGACGCGCGAGGTCGCTTCTGGGCCAACGCGTCCCACGGCTCGCGCAAGGACGTCCGTGACGCCGTCGTCGCCGCCCGCAGCGCGTTCGCCGGCTGGGCCGGCGCCACCGCGTACAACCGCGGCCAGGTGCTGTACCGGGTGGCCGAGCTGATGGAGGGACGCCGGGCGCAGTTCGTCGACGAGGTCTCCCGCGGCGAGGGCCTCACCCGCCCGCAGGCCGAGCGCGTCGTGTCCGCCGCGATCGACCGGTGGGTCTGGTACGCCGGGTGGACCGACAAGGTCGCCCAGGTCGCCGGCAACGCGAACCCGGTGGCAGGTCCGTACTTCAACCTGTCGGTCCCCGAGCCCACCGGCGTCGTGGGCGTGCTGGCGCCGCAGGACTCCTCGCTGCTCGGCCTGGTCGAGGTGCTGGCGGCACCGCTCGTCACCGGCAACACGGTGGTGCTGGTGTCGAGCCACGCCCGGCCGCTGCCGGCGGTCACGCTCACCGAGGTGCTCGCGACGTCCGACGTCCCCGGTGGCGTCGTGAACGTGGTGACCGGGTCGGTCGACGAGCTGGGCTCGTGGCTCGCGTCGCACCACGACGTGAACGCGATCGACCTCGCGGGCGCGGCCGACGCCGACTGGACGGCGCTCGAGGGCGAGGCGGCGGGCACGCTGAAGCGTGTCCTGCGTCCGTTCGACGGCGAGAAGGACTGGGCGGCAACCCCTCCCGGCCCGGCGCGCGCACTCTTCTTCACCGAGACGAAGACCGTCTGGCACCCGAAGGGGCGCTGACCGCACGCCGATGAGCCAGCAGGACCAGCCGGGGCTCTTCGACGCCCCGGCGCCGCGGGCGCTGCGGCCCGTCGCCAGGGTCGTGCTGCTGTGCGGCCCGTCCGGGTCGGGCAAGACGTCGCTGACCCGACGGCTCGGGCTGCCCGTCCTGCAGCTCGACGACTTCTACCGCGACGCCGACGACACCCGCACCGACCCGCCGATGCCGCACCGCTTCGGGATCGTCGACTGGGACGACCCGGACTCCTGGGACGCGCGCGCCGCCCTCGAGACGCTGGTGCGCCTGTGCGTCGAGGGCGCCGCCGACGTCCCGGTCTACGACATCCCGACCTCGAGCCGCACCGGCACCGCGCGGCTCGACCTGGCCGGCGCGCCGGTCGTGGTCGCCGAGGGCATCTTCGCCGCCCAACTGGTCGCCAGGTGCCGCGAGGCGGGCGTGCTGGCCGACGCGCTGTGCCTGCGGCTGCGTCCGGTCGTGACGTTCTGGCGGCGGCTCGCACGCGACCTGTCCGAGTCCCGCAAACCGCCGCTGACCCTGGTGCGCCGCGGGCTCGGGCTGATGCGTGACGAGCCGCGCCTGGTGCAGCAGTGGGTCGACCTCGGCTGCCGCCCGGTCGACGTCGGGGAGGCGGAGGCGGCGATCCGCGCCCTCAGCGCTCCCCCAGCAGGTCGAGCACCCGCTGCGCCGCCTGCCGCGGGCTGAGGGTCAGGACGACCGCTGCTCCTGGTCGAGGCAGAGGATGTTGCCCTCGCTGTCCTTGAACCACGCGGCACGCCCCATGCCCGCCATGGTGGCGATGCCGTCGTCCCACTCGACGCCGGGCAGGTCGTAGGTCTCGAACACGAGCCCCTTGGCCTGCAGGGCACGCACCTCGGCCTCGATGTCGTCGACGTGCCACTGCGCGATGGTGTGGCCGGCCGTGCCGGCGAAGTCGGTGCGGTACACCTGGAAGGTCGTGC
This sequence comes from Angustibacter speluncae, assembly GCF_054777815.1. NCBI lineage: Bacteria > Bacillati > Actinomycetota > Actinomycetes > Kineosporiales > Kineosporiaceae > Angustibacter > Angustibacter speluncae. The sequence goes on from NZ_BAAHAF010000092.1 coordinate 23,661, forward strand.
CGCCCGCGGTCTCGTAGCGCAGCACCTCGCCCGTCACCTCGTCGGTGGGCTGCAGGCCGAGCATGTCGGTGTAGAACGTCCGGGCGCGGTCGAGGTCGGCCGCCGGGATGTTGGCCGTCACGGTGCCGTCGGTGAGCATGGGTTCCTCCCGGTTCGTCACGTCACGCACGGGAGTCGCGCTCGTCGACACTAGCCCTGCCCGGGCGGCCTCCACCATGGGGTGTTCGGGCAGACCTGCTGGTTGGATGGCGAGGTGCCGTCGTCGCGCCTGACACCGGAGCAGGCCTCGCTCGTCGGGGCCTGGTTCCCCGGTGCCGAGTCGGTCGCCGACCTGTCGTGGGACCTCGTCGACACGACGGTGCTGCTCCTGCGCGTGCCGGGCATCGGTGACGTCGTGGTCAAGGCCGCGGGACACGAGAACGCCCACCTGCCACGGGAGATCGACGCCTACCGGTCGGGGGTACTGGCGCCGCTGCGCGGCCGCGTGCCGAGGCTGCTGCATGCCGACCGCGCCCGGCGGGCGCTCGCGGTGGGGTTCCTGCCCGGCGTGCTCGTGGCCTCGGACCCGGTGCTCGCGGACGACGTCGAGGTGCACCGGCAGGCCGGTGAGCTCCTCGGCCACCTGCACCGCCAGCCACCCGTCGCCGACGACGGCTGGGAGCGGCGGCAGGACGCCAAGGCGCTCGCCTGGCTCGACCGACCGCACCGGCTCGATGCCTCGCTCGTCGCCCGGCTACGAGAGCTCCTGCGCGACAACCGCTACCGGCCGTCCGTCCTGGTTCCGACGCACGGCGACTGGCAGCCGCGCAACTGGCTCTGGGACGAGGGGCGGCTGCTGGTCATCGACCTCGGCAGGTTCGAGCCGCGGCCGGCGCAGACCGACCTGGCCCGCCTCGCGCACCAGCACTGGCGCGAGCACCCCGAGCTCGAGACCGCCTTCGTCGACGGCTACGGCGGCGACCCGCGCGACCCGGTGACGTGGCGGATGGTGCGCCTGCGCGAGGCGGTGGGAACGGCCTGTTACGCGTTCGCCGTCGGAGACGAGGACTTCGAGGCGCAGGGCCACGCGATGCTCGACGAGGCGCTGGCTGCCTTCTGAGCACGGGACGGTCGGCAAGGTCCGTGGTCGGGACGTGCGCGTTCGTCGTCCACAGGCGGCCGTGTCCGGGGTCGTCGTCCACAACCGGTTCGGACGCGAAACCTGTTGTCAGTGCTCGGGTCTAGTGTCGGTGCATGAGGTCGGACGACGACGCGGGCACCCTGGTCGGCGACCTGCGCGCGCACTGCCTGACCGACTTCGCCCGCGACGCGGCCAGGTTGCGGCTGGTCGACGCGATCACCCGCGACGTGCACGCGACCGAGTCGTGGCAGATCGGGTTGCCGGTGCTGGTCGGTGCGGCCCGTGACGGCGTGGTCGGGGCGCACGACCTGCACGCCCTCTCGACCGACGAGGTCGCCGCCGCGACCGGGCTGGCGCGCTGGCACGCGTCCCGCGAGGTCGACGCCGCGGCCCAGCTGTGCCGGGTGCTGCCCCGGACGCTGGACGCGCTGGAGGCGGGCCGGATCGACGGCGTGCGGGCGCGGGTGCTGGCGTGGGAGACCGAGGGTCTGCCCGACGACCTCGCCCGACAGGTCGAGACCGAGGTGCTCGACGCGTTGCCGACCGTGCCGCTGCAGGGGAACGGGCCGGTCGGGCCGTGGGACGGCCCGCAGCCGAAGGCGTTCACCAACCGGGTCCGCAAGGCGGTGGCTCGAGTCCGCACCGACCACGACGAGCAGGTGCGCCGCGACGTCCGCGAACGCACCGGCACCTGGGTCGAGGTCGACCCCGGCAACCCGGCGCTGGCGACGCTGACGGTGACGGGTCCGATCGAGCAGGTCGTCGCCATCGCCGACGCGGTCCAGGGCGCTGCCCGAGCCCTGAGCACCGAGGAGCTCGGTGACCGCACGGTCGGCATGGCGGAGGTCGACGCGCTCGAGGCAGCGGTCCTGGGCGACCAGCCGACACGGGCAGGTGTGCGTCGTGAGCTCGGCGTGGTGCTGCACGTCGACACCCTGATCGGCGACGGCGACGCAGCCGACGCACCTGGTGAGGTCCGCGGCGTCGGCGCGCCGGTGCACGCCTCCGCCGCCACCGCCCGGGTCACCGCGCAGGACCTGCTGGACCGTGGCGCATCCACGTGCGTGCTGCTCACCGACGACACCGGCCACCTCACCCGCCTCGTCCACGTCGGTCCAGCACCGCAGACCGGTTGGACACGAGCCGCGCTCGTCGCCGCGACACGCAAGGCGCTACGGGTCGACCCACGGCACACCACGAGCGGCTACACCCCGACCGTCGAGATCGACCAGACCGTCCGCGCCCGCGACCCGGTCTGCACCTTCCCCGGCTGCGGCGTCCCCGCCGGCCGGTGCGACGTCGACCACCAGGTGCCCCACCCCAGAGTCCCCACCAGCGTGACCAACCTCAGCCCCAGGTCGCGCCGCTGCCACCGCTGGAAGACCGCCGGCCTCTGGCGCGTATCCGCACGCCTCGACCCGGCCGGCCACGTCGTCGCCCACCGCTGGACCAGCCCCCTCGGCACCCACCAGGTCGTCGAGGTCGAACCCCTGCCCGGGTGCTGAGCGGCCTCACGGGCGGGCGTGCGCCGCAGCCGCGACAGCGGCCTCGTACTGGGCGAGGTCGAACCGGTGCGGGCCGAAGCCGGTGTAGTCCCGATCGGGGCGGTGCGGCTGCTCGTAGTCCGACCAGGTCACCACGTCCCCGTCCACCGCGATCGTCGCCTGCAGCGGCCAGCACCCGACCTCGCCGCACTCGCACGCGAGCACCGAGGTCCGGCCGGGCCCGAGGTGCTCCCCGAGCCCCTCGCGGCTCCACGCCGGCACCAGCCCCCCGTAGCCGCCGACCACGTCGACCCGCTGATCGGCCTCGTACGCCTCGACCAGGTCGGTGAGCGACACACCGTCGACCGTCGGCGTCACCTCGACGTGGCCGTCGACCTCGTCGACCGCGAACCCGAGCACGTGCAGCACCCTGTGATCCTGGCACCCCGCAGGAGCAGACTGGAGCCGTGGACGAGCAGCTGGCGCTCCGACCCCTGGCGGTGGCCGACGCCGCGGCGATGGCGGGCGTGCTCGCCGACCCGGCGCTGTACGCGTTCACCGGGGGCGAGCCGCCCACCGTGGCCGACCTCCAGCGGCGCTACACCGTGCAGACCCGGGGGCACTCCGCCGACGGCTCCGAGCAGTGGCTCAACCTGCTGGTCCTGCTCGGCCCCGACCGCGTGCCCGTCGGGTACGTGCAGGCGACGATCCCTGTCGACGGCGGGCCGGCCGAGGTCGCCTGGGTGATCGGCACCGCCTGGCAGGGACGTGGGCTGGCCACGCGCGCCGCCCGGCTGCTGCTCGAGCACCTCGCCGCCCGCGGCGTGCGGTCGGTCGTGGCGCACGTCCACCCCGGGCACCGCGCGTCGAGCCGGGTGGCCGAGGCCATCGGGCTCGCGCCCACCGACGTCGTCGTCGACGGCGAGACCCGCTGGGCGGGTCCCTGCGGCCCGGCCGACCCCTCCTAGGATCGACGGATGGAACCCGGTCGCATCCGCCACACCGTCGCGTTCACCCTCCGCCACGACGCGGGCTCGCCGGAGGCCGAGCGGTTCCTCGCCGACGGCACCCGCATCCTGACCGGCGTCCCCGGCGTCGAGGCGTTCGAGTGCCTGCGCCAGGTGAGCGCGAAGAACCCGTACCGGTACGGCTTCTCGATGGAGTTCGCCGACCAGGCCGCGTACGACGCCTACGACGCGCACCCCGACCACCAGGGCTTCGTGCAGGGCCGCTGGGTCCCCGAGGTCACCGACTTCCTCGAGGCCGACTACGCGGTCTGATCAGGTGACGCCCGTCGCCGCGGCGCGTCTGGGGTCGCCGGCGGCCTGCAGCGAGCCGTCGCGACCGAGCAGGGCGGCGCCGACGCCGCCGAAGTACATGTGGTTCACCGGGTGCGACCGCGTCACCATCCCGAGGGCGGACGCGACGTCGGCGACCCCGGCGACGTCCTCCTCGTGCTCGAGCACGACCTCGGGATCGAGGCGGACGTGCACCCGCGGGGTGTCGATCGCCTCCTGCAGGGGACGGCCCCCGACGCAGAACGCCAGCAGCACCTGCAGCAGCGCCGTCGTGATGCGGTCCGCGCCGGGCGATCCCACCGCGAGCACGGCGCCGTCGTCCGACCGGCCGGTGGTCGGCGCCATGTTCGACGCGAGCCGGGTGCCGGGCGCGAGCGCGTGCACGCCGAGCCGGTTCAGCTCGGGCTCGCCGAGGCAGTTGTTCAGCAGCAGCCCGGTACCGGGGACGGTGGCGCCCGAGCCGTAGCCGCTCGAGGCCGTGATCGCGCAGGCCGTCCCGTCGCCGCCCACCACCGACACGTGCGCCGTCGACGCCGAGGTGGGTAGGCCGTCGACACCCCTGTCGCGCACCAGGTCCCACAGCTCGCGCCCGGCCACCTCGAGGTCGCGCGCGCGGTCGAGGTGCGCGGACCGGTAGGCCAGCACCCGGCGCTGCACGTCGACGACGTCGCCGAGCCCACCCGGCGAGTCGGCGCACAGCCGCAGCATCGCCGCGAGCACGGGGCCCCCGATCGCGGGCGGTGGGTTGGTCGACAGCGCCCAGCTGCCCACCCGCGCGGCGAGCCCCGGGCGCACCACGGGCCGGTACGCGGCCAGGTCGGCGGCGGTCACGAGCCCGCCGCGGGCCTCCATGTCGTCGGCCACGGCACGCGCCAGCGCGCCGGTGTACAGGGACGCCGGTCCCTCGTCGGCCAGCACCTCGAGCGCGGACGCGAGGTCGGGTGAGCGCACCAGGTCGCCTGGCCGGACGAACCCGCCGTCCGCGCGGGTCAGCGCCGCACGCGTCTCGGCGTCCCACCCGAACACCTCCTCGCCGGTGATGGCGAGGTAGCTGCCGGCCGCCGTGCCGAGCCGGTACCCGCTGCGGCACACCGCGATCGCCGGCGCGAGCACCTCGCGCCACGGCGCCGTCCCGTACCGGGCGTGCGCCTCGCCCAGCGCCGCCACCGCGCCGGGCGTCGCCACGGAGCCGTGCCCCACCGAGAGGGTGAGCCCGCCGCCGTAGGTGGTGGTCACCTCGCGGAGCCCCGTGCCGAACCGCTCCGGCGACGCCCCGCGACCCGGCATCTCGACGTTGCCGTCGACGACCACCTGCTCCCCCGACGGCGTCGCGACGGCGACGAAGCCGCCGCCGAGCGGTGACACCACCCCGGGCTCGGTGACCATCGCCACGAGCATCGCGGCGACCGCGGCGTCGACGGCGCCGCCGCCCGCCAGCGCCACCTCGGTGGCCGCCAGGACGGCGTCGGCGTTCGGTGCGGCCACCGCCACCCGCGAGGACGTCACGGCGCCACCCGCACGACCGTCATGCCCGCGCCCGGACGCTCGGCCGCGGCCAGCGCGGCCCCGGCCTCGTCGAGCCCGACCACCCGTCCGACCAGCGCAGCCGGGTCGACCCGTCCGGAGACCACCAGGTCGAGCATCGCCGGGTAGTCGGCCGCCGCCATGCCGTGCGAGCCGAACAGCTCCAGCTCCCAGGCGATCACGCGGTCGAAGGGCACCGGTGGGGCCGCCTCGTCGCCGTGCAGCAGCCCGACCTGCACGTGGCGTCCGCGACGGCGCAGCGACAGCACCGACGCCCGGGCGAGCGTGGCGGACCCGAGCGCCTCGACCGAGGCGTGCGCGCCCTCGCCCGTCACCTCGACGACCGCGTCGGCGACCTGCTCCGCCGACCACGACCGGCCGACCTCGACCCCGACCTGCGCCCCGAGGTCGCGCGCCCGTGCCAGCGCGTCGGCGGACACGTCGACCGCGACCACCCGGGCTCCCAGGGCGGCGCCGATCGACACCGCCGACAGCCCCACGCCGCCGCAGCCCAGCACGGCGAGCCACTCGCCCTCACCGACCCGCGCGTGGTGCGCCACCGCGCGGTACGCCGTCGCGAACCGGCAGCCGAGCGAGGCGGCGGCCACGTCGTCGAGCCCGTCGGGGAGGGCCACCAGGTTGAGGTCGGCCGCGTGCAGCGCGACCAGCTCGGCGAAGGAGCCCCACGCGGTGAAGCCGGGCTGGGTCTGGTCGGGGCACACCTGGGGCTCCCCCGCCGCGCACCACGCGCAGCGCCCGCAGCCGCACACGAAGGGTGCCGTGACCCGCTGCCCGACAACCCATCCCGCCACGCGTGGGCCCACCTCGACGACCACGCCGGCGAGCTCGTGGCCCGGGACGTGCGGCAGCGGCACCTCCTCGTGACCCCGCCACGCGTGCCAGTCCGACCGGCAGACTCCGGTCGCCCCGACCCGCACGACCACGCCGTCGGGTGGGCACACGGGGTCGGGAACCTCGCGCACCTGCAGCGGGCCGCCGACCTCGTCGAAGACCACCGCCCGCACGGGTCAGCCGCCCAGCTGCGCGTACCGGGGCTTGATGACGTCCTCGATGAGCGCGAGCCGCTCGTCGAACGGGATGAACGCGCTCTTCATGGCGTTGACCGTGACCCAGCGCAGGTCGGCGAGCGTCCAGCCGGCCTGCTCGACGAGCAGCGTCATCTCGCGCGTCATCGTCGTGCCGGACATCAGCCGGTTGTCGGTGTTCAGCGTGATGCGGAACCGCATGTCCTTGAGCATCGTGATCGGGTGCTCGGCGATCGTGCCCGCGATGCCGGTCTGCAGGTTCGACGACGGGCACATCTCCAGCGGGATGCGCTTGTCGCGCACCCACCCCGCGAGCCGTCCCAGCCGCCCCGTGCCCGCGTCGATGTCGTCGACGATGCGCACGCCGTGCCCCAGCCGGTCGGCCCCGCAGACCTGCACGGCCTCCCAGATCGACGGCAGGCCGAAGGCCTCACCGGCGTGGATCGTGACGGGGAAGTTCTCCCGGTGCAGGTAGTCGAAGGCGTCGAGGTGCCGGGACGGCGGGAAGCCGGCCTCGGCGCCCGCGATGTCGAACCCGACCACGCCGGACTCGCGGTGCCGCACCGACAGCTCGGCGATCTCGCGCCCGCGCGCCTGGTGGCGCATCGCGGTCAGCAGCGTCCCCCAGCGCACCGGCGTGCCCGCCGCGGCCGCCTCGTCGGCACCCTCGGCCATCCCCGCGTGCACCGCCTCGACCACCTCGTCGAGCGACAGGCCGCCCTCGAGGTGCTGCTCCGGCGCGTAACGGGCCTCGGCGTAGACGACGCCGTCGGCGGCCTGGTCGAGCACCCACTCCTTCCCGACCCGGCGCAGGCCCTCGACCGTCTGCATCACCGCGATGGTGTGGTCGAAGGTCTCGAGGTAGCGCACCAGCGACCCGGAGTCGGCGGACTCGACGAACCAGCGACCGAGCGCGTCCGCGTCGGTCGCGGGCAGTGGGTGCCCCACCGCCTCCGCCAGCTCGAGGACCGTCGCCGGGCGCAGTCCGCCGTCGAGGTGGTCGTGCAGCGACACCTTCGGCACCGAGGCGATCTCGGCCGGGGTGGGGGTGGTCATCAGGCGATCCTCTCCGCCACCAGCGGCATCAGGTCCGGGCGGGCGCCGTCGGGACCGATCTCGTACCCGCCCTCCAGCGCCTCGACCGCGCGCTCGAAGCGCTCGGGGGTGTCGGTGTGCAGGGTCAGCAGCGGCTCGCCGGCACGCACGGTGTCGCCGGGCTTGGCGTGCAGCTGGACGCCCGCGCCGGCCTGCACGACGTCCTCCTTGCGGGCGCGCCCGGCGCCCAGCCGCCACGCAGCGACGCCGACCGACAGCGCGTCGAGGCGCACGAGCACGCCGTCGGCCGGGGCGAGCACCTGGTGCTGCTCGCGCGCGACCGGCAGCTCGGCGTCCGGGTCGCCGCCCTGGGCGCGGATCATCGCCTTCCAGACGTCCATCGCCGAGCCGTCGCGCAGCCGCTCCGCGGGGTCGACGTCGTCGACGCCTGCGGCGGCGAGCATCTCCCGCGCCAGCGCCACGGTGAGCTCGACGACGTCGTCGGGGCCGCCACCGGCGAGCACCTCCACCGACTCCCGCACCTCGAGCGCGTTGCCGGCCGTCAGGCCGAGCGGGGTCGCCATGTTCGTCAGCAGCGCCACCGTGCGCACGCCGGCGTCGGTGCCGAGGTCGACCATCGTGCGGGCGAGCTCGCGGGCGTCGTCGAGCGTCTTCATGAACGCGCCCGACCCGACCTTGACGTCGAGCACCAGCGCGCCGGTGCCCTCGGCGATCTTCTTGCTCATGATCGACGACGCGATCAGCGGGATCGCCTCGACCGTGCCGGTGACGTCGCGCAGCGCGTAGAGCTTCTTGTCGGCGGGGGCCAGCCCGTCGCCGGCCGCGCACACCACGGCGCCGACCTGCTCGAGCTGCGCCAGCATCTCCTCGTTCGTCAGCGCGGCGCGCCAGCCCGGGATCGCCTCGAGCTTGTCGAGGGTGCCGCCGGTGTGGCCGAGCCCGCGCCCGGACAGCTGCGGCACCGCGACGCCGCAGGCGGCGACCAGCGGCGCGAGCGGCAGCGTGATCTTGTCACCGACGCCGCCGGTGCTGTGCTTGTCCGCCGTGGGGCGCGACAGCGAGGAGAAGTCCATCCGCTCCCCGGACGCGATCATCGCCGCCGTCCACCGCGAGATCTCGCGCCGCTGCATCCCGTTCAGCAGGATCGCCATCGCCAGCGACGACATCTGCTCGTCGGCCACGACGCCGCGGGTGTACGCGTCGACCACCCAGTCGATCTGCGCGTCGCTCAGCTCGCCGCGGTCGCGCTTGGTGCGGATGACGTCGACGACGTCGTGGGACTCGCTCATGCTCGCTCCTCCAGGTCGGCGGGGCCGAAGGCGTCGGGCAGCACCTCGGCCATGGTGCGCAGCCCGCTGACCGTCTCGAGGACGAGGTCGGGGCCGCCGTGCTCGAACAGCAGCTGGCGGCAGCGGCCGCAGGGCATCAGGACGTCGCCGTGGCCGTCGACGCAGGTGAACGCCACCAGGCGCCCGCCGCCGCCGGCCACCAGGTCGCTCACCAGGCCGCACTCGGCGCAGAGCACGACGCCGTAGGCGGCGTTCTCGACGTTGCAGCCGGCGACGACGCGGCCGTCGTCGACGAGCGCGGCCGCGCCGACCTTGAACTTCGAGTACGGCGCGTACGCGCGGTGCATCACCTCGGTCGCCCTGGCGCGCAACGCGTCCCAGTCGACCTGCTCGGGGTCCACGGGTCCGCTCACTTCACGTACGGCGTGCCCTCGGCCGCCGGCGGCCGCACCCGGCCGACGACGCCGGCCACGGCGATGATGGTCGCGATGTAGGGGGTCATGAGCAGCAGCTGGCTCGGGATCGGCGAGTTGATGCTGCCGAAGAACACCTGCAGGTTGGTGGCGAACCCGAACAGCAGGGCCGCCATCAGCGCGCCGCGGGGCGACCACCGTCCGAGGATCATCGCCGCGAGGGCGATGAAGCCCTGCCCGGCCGTCATCTCCTTGCCGAAGGCCAGGCCCTGGGCGATGGTGAAGAACGCGCCGCCCAGACCGGCCACCGCGCCGCCGAGGATCGTGTTGCGCACGCGCGTGCGGTTGACCTTGATGCCGACGGTGTCGGCGGCCTTGGGGTGCTCGCCGACCGCTCGCACGCGCAGGCCCCACCGGCTGCGGAACAGCATGACCTGCAGCACGATCACGACCGCGTACATGATGTAGACCAGCACGTTCTGCCGGAACAGCACGGGGCCGAGCACCGGGATCTCCGACAGCAGCGGCACCGCGATCGTCGGCAGCCGCGGGACCCCGCCGAACACCTCGCGGTTCTGCGAGAAGACGGTCGAGAACACGAAGCCGGTCAGGCCGATCACCAGCACGTTCAGCACGACGCCGACGATGATCTGGTCGACCAGGTACCGCACCGCGAAGAACGCGAGGAGCGCACCGACGAGCGCACCCGCGACGGGCGCCGCGACCAGGCCGGCGTACGCCGTGCCGGTGATCGCCCCGACGGCCGCGGCGAGGAACGCGCCGCTGAGCAGCTGGCCCTCGATGGCGACGTTGATGATGCCCGAGCGCTCGCAGAGGAGGCCGGCGAGCGCGCCGAACACCAGCGGGATCGACAGGAACAGGGCGCCGGCCAGCAGGCCCGTCAGGGTGACCGTGCCGCGTCCGGCCGCGCCCCAGGTGATCAGCGCGAGCACGACGAGCAGGCCGAACACCGACGGCAGCCAGGCGCCGGCGGGACGCCGCCGCTGGACGAGGGCGAACGACACCCCGGCCAGCACGAGCGCGAGCACCGACAGCACGATCGAGGTCGGCCGCCCCGGCAGGGTGAGGTCGGGGATCTGCAGCAGGTCGCTGCCGGTGGAGAACCGGTAGGTGATGTCGCGTCCGCCCTCCTGCAGGAGGCCGAAGACCACCAGCGAGAACAGGCCGACGGCCGTCAGGGCGATCGGGGCCTTGCGGCTCACCGGCTTCAGGCCCTTCGGCGCCTCGTCGCGGACGACGACGTCGTCGGGGACGACCAGGTCGTCGGGCAGCAGGTCGCTCACGCCGCCGCTCCCTTCGTCGCGGCGCGCAGCCGCTGCTTGTCGAGCTTGCGCTTCGTGCGCTCCTCGCTCGGCAGGAGGAACAGCCCGCGCACCAGCGGCGGGGCCGCGATGAACAGCACGATGAGCGACTGGATCACCAGGATCAGGTCGATCGGCACCCCGGTGCCCTGCATCGCGAAGCCACCCGCGCGCAGGCCGCCGAACAGCAGGGCGGCCAGCACGGTGCCGAGCGGCCGCGAGCGGCCGAGCAGGGCCACGGTGATGGCGTCGAACCCGAAGGACGCGGCGATGCCGCCGGTGAGCGCCCGCTCGGTGCCGAGGATCTGGGCCGACCCGCCGAGGCCGGCCAGGCCGCCGGCGATGACCATGACCCAGAGGTACCCGTTCTCGACGTTCATGCCGGCCGTGCGCGCGGCGTGCGGGTTCTCGCCGATCGCGCGGAACTGGAAGCCCAGGGTCGAGCGCTCCATCAGCCACCAGACCGCGACCGCTGCGACCAGCGCGAGCAGGAAGCCGGCGTGGATGCGGTACCCGAGGAAGCCCAGCAGCAACGGGTAGCGGGCGGTGTCGGCCACCGGTGCGCTGATCGGCTGGTTCGTGGCGCCGCCCTGGAACAGGTCGGTGGTGAGCAGGTACGCCAGCAGGTAGAGCGCCACCGAGTTCAGCATGATCGTGACGATGACCTCGTTGGCCCCGGTACGGGCCTTGAGGAAGCCGGCGATGCCGCCCCACAGGGCACCGCCGAGGAACGCCCCGACCACGGCGATCAGCAGGTGCACGACGACCGGCAGGTCCATCGCGAAGCCGATGAAGCCGCCGACGGTGGCGCCGAGGACGATCTGGCCCTGCGCACCGATGTTGAACAGCCCGGCGCGGAAGCCGATGCCCAGCCCGAGCGCCGCGAAGATCAGCGGCACCGACACCGTCATCGTCTCGGTCAGCGACCGGATGCCCTGCCGGAAGGTGTCGGCCTCCCAGTTGTAGACCGAGCCGCGCAGCAGCGCGCCGAACGCGTCACCCACCGCGTTGGTCGAGTAGTAGACGAAGTCGTTGGGACGCGCGAACAGGTAGCCGGCCGAGCCCCGCACGTCCTCGTTCGTCACGACGATGAGGACCGCCGCCACGACGAGCGCGATCACGACCGCGAGGACGACGACGAGCGTCGACGACCCGAGCACCTGCTGCAGGTACGACGCCTGGCGGGGCGGCGGCGCGGGCGCCGACGACGGCTTCTGCGGCTCGACCGGCTTCTGCAGGTCCGCCGGCCGCTGCGCGTCCGACGACGGCGTCGGGGCCTTCCGCAGCGGGTCGGGCTGGTCGGTCACGACAGCTCCTTGCGGGTCGGGGCGGTCTGCTCGACGGCCTCCTGGTCGGCCTGGCTCAGGACGGTCTGGTGGGTCGCGGCCTGCTGGCGCGCCTCGTCCTCCGGGACGCCGGCCATCATCAGCCCGAGCACGTCGCGGTCGGTGCCGCCGGGCACGATGCCGACGACGCGTCCGCGGTACATGACGGCGATGCGGTCGCCGAGCTCGAGCGCCTCGTCGAGCTCGGTCGACACGATGATCACGGGGGTGCCGTGGTCGCGCTCGGCCACGATCCGCTTGTGCAGGAACTCGATCGAGCCGACGTCGACACCGCGGGTGGGCTGGCTGGCGACGAACAGCTTGAGCGGGCGCGACAGCTCGCGCGCCATCACGACCTTCTGCTGGTTGCCGCCGGACAGCTTGCCCGCGGGGTGGTCGGGCCCCTGCGTGCGGATGTCGAACTCCTCGATGCGGTGCTCGGCGTTGCGACGCAGCGCGTCCGGGCGCATCGAGCCGCGCTTGGCGAAGTCGCGGTCGTCGTAGCGGTCGAGCACCAGGTTCTCCGCGACCGAGAACGCGCCGACGATGCCGTCGAGGCTGCGGTCCTCGGGCACGAAGCCGACGCCCGAGCGCAGCACCTTGCCGACGCTGCGGCCGACGAGCTCGGTGCCCTCGAGGCGGATCGAACCGCGCGCGGGTCGGGTCAGACCGAGGATGCACTCGGTGATCTCGGTCTGGCCGTTGCCCTGCACGCCCGCGATGCAGAGGATCTCGCCGCGGGCGACGTCGAAGCTGACGTCATCGACCTGCGTCACCCCGGCGGCGTCGACGACGGTGAGGTTCTTCACCGAGAACGTCGTCTCGCCCGGCTCGGCCGGCGCCTTGTCGACGCCGAGGTCGACGCTGCGGCCCACCATCAGCGAGGCGAGCTCGGTCTCGGTGGACGTCGGCGAGGCCTCGCCCACGACCTGGCCGCGCCGGATGACGGTGATGCGGTCGGCGACCGCGCGCACCTCGCGCAGCTTGTGGGTGATGAAGACGATCGAGGTACCGGACTCCTTGAGCTGGCGCATGATCGCGATCAGCTCGTCGGTCTCCTGCGGCGTCAGCACCGCGGTCGGCTCGTCGAGGATGAGCACCTCGGCCCGGCGCGAGAGCGCCTTGATGATCTCGACCCGCTGCTGGGCGCCCACCGAGAGCTCCTCGACGACGGCGTCGGGGTCGATGTGGAACCCGAACCGGTCGGAGATCTCGCGGACGAGGCGGCGCGCCTTCTCGAGGTCGAGCAGCCCGCCGAACCCGCCGCGGGTCGGCTCGTGCCCCAGGGCGACGTTCTCGGCGACGGTGAAGACCGGGACGAGCATGAAGTGCTGGTGCACCATGCCGATGCCCGCGGCCATCGCCTGGCCCGGGCCGGCGAAGGTGACGGGACGGTCGTCGACGAGGATCTGGCCGCCGTCCGGGTCGTAGAACCCGTACAGCACGTTCATCAGCGTGCTCTTGCCCGCCCCGTTCTCGCCGAGGAGGGCGTGGATCTCCCCCGGCTCGACCACCAGGTCGATGTGGTCGTTCGCGACCAGGGACCCGAAGACCTTCGTGATCCCGCGCAGCTCGAGCCTCACGCTCGCTCCCTTCACCGGGTGGGGTGCACAGGCACCCTAGTGCTTCGTCGGACGGGCTCACCGGGGGACGGACGACGGCCCGGGCACAGGCCCGGGCCGTCGTCAGCGGTGCGGTCGTCCCGCGGAGGTCACGGGGAGTTCGGGGACTCCACCACGAGCTCGCCGGAGATGATCTGCTCCTTGAGCGCCTCGACCTCGGCGGCCAGCTCGGCGGGCACCTGCGACTCGAAGTCGTGGTACGGCGCCAGGCCGATGCCCTCGTTCTCGAGGGTGCCGACGTACGGCTCGGACGAGAAGCCGCCGTCAGCGGCCTCGGACACGGTGTCGAAGACGGCCGGGCCCATGTTCTTCATGACCGAGGTCATGATGATGTCGCCGTACTCGGTGGTGTTGTAGCCGTCCGAGTCGACCCAGATGATGCTGGCCGTGCCCCGCTCCTTGGCGGCGGCGGCGGCGCCGAGGCCGACCGGGCCGGCCACGGGCAGGATGATGTCGGCACCCTGGTCCATGAACGTGTTGGCCTGGTTCGTCCCGTTGCTCTGGTTCTCGAAGTCACCGGTGAACGCGCCGGTCTGCGACTCCTTGTCCCAGCCGAGGACCTCGACGTTGGTGCCCTTGTCCTCGTTGTGCTTGGCGACGCCGTCGGCGAAGCCGTCCATGAAGATGGCGACCGAGGGCAGCTGGATGCCGCCGAAGGTGGCGACCTTGCCGGTCTTGGACATGCCCGCGGCCAGGTAGCCCGCCAGGTAGGACGCCTCGGCGGTGTTGAACAGCAGCGGCTTGCCGTTCTCGAGCTCGACCGGGTTGAAGTCGGCGTCGGAGAACGAGGAGTCGATCAGCGCGAAGTCGGTCTCGGCGTTCGCCTCGGCCGCGGTCTGGATCGGGTCCTCGAGCAGGAAGCCGACGCCGATGATCAGGTTGCAGTTGTCGTTGACGAGCTGGTCGACGTTCGGGGTGAAGTCGGTCTCGGCGGCCGACTCGAGCTCGACGACCTCGATGCCCAGCTCGGACTCGGCCTGGTCGAGGCCCTCCTTGGCGGCCTGGTTGAACGACTGGTCGTCGAAGCCGCCCGAGTCGGAGACCATGCAGGCCTTGTAGTCGCTGCCGCCGGCGTCGCCGCCGCCCGAGCCGCTGGTGGTCGTGGTCTCGTCGGGCGCCTCACCGCACGCCGCGAGGACCAGGGCGGCGATGCTCAGCACCGCGGCACCGTGAACGAGTCGCTTCACTTGGGGTTCCTCCACATCCGACGCGGCCCGCTGCGCACGTCGCTGGTGGAGTGTAGGAGCCCGAAAGCCGTGCGGACGGCCCTTCCCCGGCCGCCGCCGGGGACCGTTACCCATCCGCAACTCGCGGGTAGCCGACCGGGTGACCCCCGAGCGAGGGAGCGCGGGCGACCACGGAGATCAGCCCCGGCGACCGGTCGGCTCCGGCGCGCCGAGCGAGGGAGCGAAGCGACCGAGCCGAGGTGGGAGGAGCCGACCAGGTCGTGGGAGCCGGGGCTGCGCGAGCGCCAGCGAGCAGACAGCAGAGCGTCAGCGAGCAGAAAGTAGAGCGGCGGCCACCAGCAGCCGGACGCCGACGCCGATGGCGGCCTCGTCGGGCTCGAAGTCGCCGCGGTGCAGGTCGTAGGTGTGGCCGCCGGGGGCCCGCGTGCCGAGCCGCGCGAGCGCGCCGGGCACGCCCTCGAGGTACCAGGCGAAGTCCTCGCCCCCGAGGCTCTGCTCGGTCGGCGCGACGGCCTCCGGGCCGATCCCGGTGCGCGCGGCCTGCTCGAGCAGGGCGACCGAGGTCGCCTCGTTCACGGTCGGCGGGACGCCCCGCGAGTGCAGCAGCTTGGCCTCGACGCCGAGCGGCGCGACCAGGTGCTCGAGCACCTCGGCGAGCACGTCGCCGGCCCGGGCCCAGGCGGTCGCGTCGAGCACGCGCAGCGTCCCCTCGATTTCGCCCGAGCGCGGGATCGCGTTGGCCGCTCCCCCGGCCTGCACGCGTCCCCACACCAGCGAGGCGCCGGCGCGCGGGTCGAGGCGGCGCGACAGCGCCGCCGGCAGCCCGGTGACCACCTGGCCGAGGGCGAACACGAGGTCGCCGGTGAGGTGCGGGCGCGAGGTGTGCCCGCCGTCGCCCGACAGCACGACCTTGACGTGGTCGGCGGCGCTGGTGATGGGTCCGACCCGCAGGCCGACCCGGCCGGTGTCGAGGTGGGGGTCGCAGTGCACGGCGAGGATGCGGTCGACGCCGTCGAGGCCACCGGCAGCGAGCACGTCGAGCGCGCCGCCGGGGTTGGTCTCCTCGGCGGGCTGGAACACCAGCCGGACCCGGCAGCGCAGCCGGTCGCGCAGCGCGGCGAGCACCAGGCCGGCCCCGAGCACGGTGGTGGTGTGGACGTCGTGGCCGCAGGCGTGCGCGATGCCCGGGACGGTGGACGCCCACGGGGTGCCGGTCTCGTCCGGCAGCGGCAGGGCGTCGAGGTCGGCCCGCAGCGCGAGGGTGAGCACCGGGCCGGGCGTGCCGGCGGGCGGGTCGATGTCGCAGGTGAGCCCCGTGCCGGGCAGCAGCCGCGGCTCGAGGCCGGCGGCCCGCAGCCGGGCCGCGACGACGCCGGTCGTGCGCACCTCGGTGCGTCCGGTCTCGGGGTGGGCGTGCACGTCGCGCCGCACGGCGACCAGCTCCGGCAGGAGGGCGGCGAGGGCGGCGTCGACCTGCGGGTCGCGCGAGGCGTGCGGCTGGGGGCTCTGCTGGGTGTCCACGGTGCCGTCCAGGGTATCGCCGCGGCCCGCGCGGGGCCGCCGCGGCTCAGCGGAGCGCGTCGAGCAGCGCCTGGGCGGCCAGCGTCGGGGTGAGCGCGCCCTCGCGGACCTCGGCGGTGAGGCCGGGCAGCCGCTCGCGCACCGACGGGTCGGTCAGCAGCCGGTCGAGCAGGCGGTCGCGCACCATCTGCCACATCCAGTCGACCTGCTGGTCGGCCCGGCGCGTCACCAGCTCGCCCGCCTCGGCGAGCGCGTCGCGGTGCGCCCGCACCGCCCCCCAGACCTCGTCGAGGCCGGCGCCGGTGAGTGCCGAGCAGGGCAGCACCCGCGGGCGCCAGGCCGCGCTCGTCGGCGTCATCAGCCGGAGCGCGCCGGACAGCTCGCGCGCGGCGGCCCGGGCGTCGCCCTCGTGGGCGCCGTCGGCCTTGTTCACCGCCACCACGTCGGCGAGCTCGAGGATCCCCTTCTTGATGCCCTGCAGGGAGTCGCCGGTGCGCGCGATCGTCAGCAGCAGGAAGGTGTCGACCATCTGCGCGACGGTCGTCTCGGACTGGCCGACCCCCACCGTCTCGACCAGCACGACGTCGTAGCCCGCGGCCTCGACCACGACCATCGTCTCGCGGGTGCGGCGGGCGACGCCGCCGAGCGTCCCGGCGGTCGGCGAGGGCCGCACGAACGCGGCCGGGTCGTTCGACAGCGCCGACATCCGGGTCTTGTCGCCGAGGATCGAGCCGCCCGTGCGCGTCGACGACGGGTCGACCGCGAGCACCGCCACCCGGTGCCCCGCCGCGGTCAGCCGGGTGCCCACCGCCTCGATGAAGGACGACTTGCCCACGCCGGGGACGCCGGACACGCCCACCCGCGTCGTCGGGGCCGCGTCCGCACCGGGGGCCAGCTCGAGCAGCAGCTGCTGCGCCCGCTCCTGGTGGTCGGCACGGGTCGACTCGACCAGCGTGATCGCCCGGGCGAGCAGCGCCCGGTCGCCGGCCCGGACCCCACCGGCGAGCTCGGCGACGTCGGGCAGCGCCCGGGCCATCAGGCGTCGTGGCCGGTGTCGTCGTGCCCGAGGGCCGCGGCGAGCTTGCCGAGCAGGTCGGTCGCGGCCTGCGCGATCACCGTGCCGGGCGGGAAGACCGCGGCCGCGCCCATCTCGAGCAGCGTCGGCACGTCGGCGGGCGGGATCACACCCCCGACCACGACCATGATGTCGTCGCGGCCGAGC
The DNA here is from genome assembly GCF_054777815.1 of Angustibacter speluncae. NCBI lineage: Bacteria > Bacillati > Actinomycetota > Actinomycetes > Kineosporiales > Kineosporiaceae > Angustibacter > Angustibacter speluncae. The sequence continues at coordinate 41,090 of NZ_BAAHAF010000092.1, forward strand.
TCGGCCAGGGCCGACCGCAGCTCGGGCACCAGGGTGAGGTGACCGGCCGCGAGCGAGCTCGCACCGACGACGTGCACGTCGGACTCCACCGCCTGCCGCGCGACCTCCTGCGGCGTCTGGAAGAGCGGGCCGACGTCGACGTCGAAGCCGAGGTCGGCGAACGCCGTCGCGATCACCTTCTGGCCGCGGTCGTGGCCGTCCTGGCCCATCTTCGCGACGAGGATGCGCGGCTGGCGCCCCTCGCGCTCGGCGAACTCCTGCACGAGCTCGCGGGCGGTCTGGATCGCCGGGTTGCTGCCGGCCTCCTCGGAGTACACACCGGAGATGATGCGCACCTGGCCGGCGTGGCGCCCGAAGACCTTCTCCATCGCGTCCGAGATCTCGCCGACCGTCGCCTTCGCGCGCGCGGCCGCGACGGAGAGCGCGAGCAGGTTCTCGTCGTCGCCGCGGGTGCTGCCGTCGACCGAGCGGGCGGCCGCCTCGGTGAGCCGGCGCAGCGCGTCGTCGACCTCGCTGGCGTCGCGCTCCTCGCGCAGCCGGCGCAGCTTGTCGAGCTGCTCGCGCCGCACCTGCGCGTTGTCGACCCGCAGCACGTCGATCTCCTCGTCGACGTCGACGACGTACTTGTTCACGCCGAGGACGGGCTGGCGGCCGGAGTCGATGCGCGCCTGCGTGCGCGCCGCCGCCTCCTCGACCCGCATCTTGGGGATGCCGGCGTCGATCGCGGCGGCCATGCCGCCGGCGCGCTCGACCTCCTCGATGTGCGCCCAGGCGCGGCGGGCGAGGTCGTAGGTGAGCCGCTCGACGTAGTGGCTGCCGCCCCACGGGTCGACGACGTCGGTGGTCCCCGACTCCTGCTGCAGGAGCAGCTGGGTGTTGCGCGCGATGCGGGCCGAGAAGTCGGTGGGCAGCGCGAGCGCCTCGTCGAGGGCGTTGGTGTGCAGCGACTGGGTGTGGCCCTGCGTCGCGGCCATCGCCTCGGCGCAGGTGCGCACGACGTTGTTGAAGACGTCCTGCGCCGTCAGCGACCAGCCCGACGTCTGGGAGTGGGTGCGCAGCGACAGCGAGCGCGGGTTCTGCGGCTCGAACCGGTTCACCAGCTTCGACCACAGCAGCCGGGCCGCCCGCATCTTGGCGATCTCCATGAACACGTTCATGCCGATCGCCCAGAAGAAGCTGAGCCGCGGCGCGAACACGTCGACGTCGAGCCCCGCCTCGACGCCCGCGCGCAGGTACTCGACGCCGTCGGCGAGGGTGTAGGCGAGCTCGAGGTCGTTCGTCGCCCCGGCCTCCTGGATGTGGTACCCGGAGATCGAGATCGAGTTGAAGCGAGGCATGTTCGCGCTCGTGAACGCGAAGATGTCGGAGATGATGCGCATCGACGGCTGCGGCGGGTAGATGTAGGTGTTGCGGACCATGAACTCCTTGAGGATGTCGTTCTGGATCGTCCCCGTGAGCTGCTCCGGCTTCACCCCCTGCTCCTCGGCCGCCACCACGTAGAGGGCGAGCACCGGCAGCACGGCGCCGTTCATGGTCATCGACACCGACATCCGGTCGAGCGGGATGCCGTCGAACAGCTGGCGCATGTCGAGGATCGAGTCGATCGCGACGCCCGCCATCCCGACGTCGCCCGCCACCCGCGGGTGGTCGGAGTCGTAGCCGCGGTGGGTCGCGAGGTCGAACGCGATCGACAGGCCCTTCTGCCCGGCCGCGAGGTTGCGGCGGTAGAAGGCGTTCGACTCCGCGGCGGTCGAGAACCCGGCGTACTGGCGGACGGTCCACGGCTGCGTCGTGTACATCGTCGGGTACGGCCCGCGCAGGTACGGGGTGACGCCCGGGTACGTGGCGAGGAAGTCGACGTCGCGCAGGTCGTCCGCGGTGTAGAGCGGCTGCACCGGGATGCCCTCGGGCGAGTCCCAGGCGGTCGGCCGCTCGCGGCCCGCGAGCGCGTCGTCCCAGCCCGCGCGGGCGGACGTGGGCGACTCGAGCGGGACGCCGGTGAAGTCGGGGACGGTGCTCACGCCTTCGCCTCCTCGGTCGCGCGGTGCACGAGGTCGATGGCGGCCAGCGCGTCGCAGCCGGCGTGCACCAGCCCGTCGACGCCCGGCACCGGCTCGGCGGGGCGTCCCGCGAGCAGGACGACCCGCGCACCCGCCTCGTGCAGGGCGGCCGCGGTCGCCTCGGCGCGCTCGTCGTACAGCGCGTCGCCGGAGCAGAGCACGGCGACGGGGGTGGACGCCTCGCGGAACGCGGCCACGACCGCCTCGACGTCGTCGGTGGGTCCCGCCTCGGGGGTGGCGACGCCTCCGCCGGCGAACAGGTTGCGGCAGAACGAGGCCCGGGCGGAGTAGGTGGCGAGCGGCCCGAGCGTGGCCAGGAACGCGGTGGGACGCCGGCCGTCGCGGGCGAGCGCCTCGTCGGACCGGTCGCGGAACGCCTCGAACGCCCCGGCCGGGCGGTAGCGGGGCAGGCCCGCGGGCTCGGCGCGCCCGGGCAGCGGGTCGCGCACCAGCGGCTTCTCGTCGAGGTCGGCGAACTCGCTGACGCCCGTGACGGGGGCGGTGCGCCTCGCCGCACGACGCTCGCGGCCGGCGCGGACCTCCTCGACCTCGCGGGCGAGCGAGCCGTCGTCGAGCACCGCCAGCACGCCGCCGCCGGCCTCGATGCGCTGGAACGCCTCCCACCCGGCGCGCGCCAGGTCGTCGGTGAGGCGCTCGACGTACCAGGAGCCGCCGCCGGGGTCCATCACCCGGGCGACGTGCGACTCCTCGACGAGCAGCAGCTGCGTGTTGCGGGCGAGTCGACGCGAGAACGCCTGCGGCGCACCGACCTCCACGTCGAACGGCGGGACCGTGACCGCGTCGGCACCACCCACGCCGGCCGCGAACGCGGCGACGGTGCCGCGCAGCACGTTCACGTACGGGTCGCGGCGGGTGAAGGTGGTGTCGCTGACGACGGCGTGCTGGCGCTGCGCGACCTCGGTCGTGCCGCACGCCTCCAGCACCCGCGCCCACAGCCGCCGCGCGGCGCGCAGCAGGGCGATGGTCGGGAACTGCTCGGCCGTCACGGCGTACCGGAACTCCAGCACCCGCGCGGCCGCGGCGACGTCGAGCCCGTCGTCGACGAGCGCGCGCAGGTACGCCACACCGGACGCCAGCGAGAACCCGAGCTGCTGGGCGTCCGACCCGCCGGCCTCGCGCACCGCCGAGGCGTCGACGGTGACGGCGGCGACGTGCGGGTACGACTCCGCCACGCGGCGGGCCAGCGGGACGACGGACGCGACGTCCGGACCGGTGCCGGTGCGGGCGCGCAGCCCGACCGGGTCGAGGCCGAGCGAGGCGAGCAGGTCGCCGGGCGCGGTGCCGCGCGCGTCGGCCAGGTCGAGCAGCGCGTCGACCGCCTGCTGCGCCTCGGCTCCCGCGTCGAGCGCGACCGCCGCCAGGTCGAGCAGGACGCCGTCGAGCGCCGCGGGCAGGTCGGCGACGGGGACCCCGCCCTCGCCGGCCGCGAGCCACACCGAGGTGACCCCGCCGTCCAGGTCGGCGAGCACCGCCTCGCGGACGGCGGCGGCGTCGGTGCCGGTGTGGCGCTGCCGCACGTCCCAGCCGTCGGGCCGGCCCTCGGCGCGGGAGCCGCGGGTGAACGGCCAGGCACCCGGGGCACCCGCGTCGTCGACGCCCTCGACGTCGGCCGCGGTGTAGAGCGGGAGCACCCGCACGCCGTCCGGGCGGGTGCGGGTCAGGACGTCGAGGCCGGCGCCGGTGGGGGCGTCGTCGGCGAGCCGGCCGGCCTTGCGGAGCACGCCGTCGACCGCGCGGAGCCACTGCTCGCGCTCGACGGCGTCGAACTCGGACGCCAGCCGCAGCACCTCGGGCTCGGGGGGTGGGGCTGCCGCGGGCTCGGTACCGGTCACCCGCGCGAGTCTAGGGAGCGCGGGCGCGGGCGGCCTCCCGCTGTGACGCACCCGACCCCGTCAGAGCAGGTCGTCGCGGCCCTCGCTCCGCAGCCGCTCGACGACCTCCTTCACCCGCTGCGCGTGGCCGGTGGTGGTGACGAGCAGCGCGTCCGGGGTGTCGACGACGACGACGTCGTCGAGCCCGACGACGGTGACCACGCGACCGGACGCGGGCACGACCAGCCCGCCGCTGCCGACCTCGACCACCTCGCCGTCGCCGAGCACCCGGGGGCCCGAGACCGCTTCCGGCAGCAGGGCCGTCAGCGACGCCCAGTCGCCCACGTCGTCCCAGCCGAACCCGCCGGGCACGGTCGCGACCCCGCCGGTCGCGGCGACCGGCTCGGCGATCGCGTGGTCGATCGCGATCTTCGTCAGCCCGGGCCACACCCGGTCGAGGACCGCGTCGTCACCGGCGTCCAGCGCGGCGGCGATCTCGACCAGGCCGTCGTGCAGTGCCGGCAGCTGCCGGTGCAGGTGCTCGAGCAGCGTCGCGGCCCGGACGACGAACATGCCCGCGTTCCAGCGGTAGCCGCCCTCGTCCAGGTAGCGAGTCGCCGTCCCGTGGTCGGGCTTCTCGACGAACTCGACGACCGCCTGCGCGTCCGGTGCGCCGTCGACCTCGATCGCCGCGCCCGAGCGGACGTAGCCGAACCCGGTGGCCGGGGACGTCGGCTCGATGCCGACCGTGCACACCCAGCCGTCGCGCGCGACCGCGACGGCCTGGCGGACGGTGGCGTGGAAGGCGTCGACGTCGCCGATGACGTGGTCGGCCGCGAACGAGCCGATCACGACCTCGGGGTCGCGCCGCACGAGGACGGCCGCGGCGAGGCCGATGGCGGCCATCGAGTCGCGGGGGGACGGCTCGGCGAGCAGGTCGGCGGGCGCGAGGTGGGGCAGCTGCTCGCGCACCGCGTCGGCGTGCGCGCGCCCGGTGACGACGACGACCCCGCCCTCGCCGGTGAGCGGGACGAGCCGGTCCCAGGTGCCCTGCAGCAGCGTGCGGCCGGTGCCGGTCAGGTCGTGCAGGAACTTGGGCGAGGCGGCGCGCGAGAGCGGCCACAGCCGGGTGCCCGCACCACCGGCGGGGATGACGGCCACGAAGCCGGGCAGCGGGTCGGTCATGGGACCAGCCTCCCAGCGAACGGCGCGACGCCGTCACCCGACCGTCACCCGACACCCGATCGGACGTCGCCGTCCGGACACCCGCGGGCGGGACGGTCGGCGCGTGCGGGTCGCCGTGGTCACCGAGTCCTTCCTGCCCAGCGCCAACGGGGTCACGACGAGCGTGCTGCGGGTGCTCGACCACCTGCGCACCCGCGGCCACGACGCGGTCGTCGTCTGCCCCGGTCCGGCGCCGTCGTCGTACGCCGGGTTCCCGGTGCGGACGCTGCCGTCGGTGCCGGTCCGCGGGTTCAGCCTGGGGCTGCCGTCGACCGCCGTCGCCGCCACCCTCGCCGGGTTCGCGCCCGACGTCGTCCACGTCGCGTCGCCGTTCGCGCTCGGGGCGCAGGCCCTGGCCGCGGCGCGCCGGCTCGATGTCCCGTCGGTCGCGGTGTTCCAGACCGACGTGGCCGGGTACGCGCGCCGGCACCGGCTCGGCGCGGCCGAGCGCCCGGTCTGGCGGTGGCTGCGCCGGGTGCACGACCTCGCCGACCTGACCCTCGCACCGTCCGGGCCCACGCTGGCCGAGCTGCGCCGGCGCGGGTTCCGGCGGCTGGGGCGGTGGGGGCGCGGCGTCGACACCGTCGGCTTCCACCCGCGGCACCGCGCGACGGCGGCCGGGGCCGGGCTGCGGGCCGAGCTCCTGGGCGGCCGCGAGGTGCTCGTCGGGTACGTCGGGCGGCTCGCGCCCGAGAAGGACGTCGAGCTGCTGCGCGCGGTGGCCGACCTGCCCGGCGCCCGGGTCGTGGTGGTGGGCGACGGCCCCTCGCGCGCGTCGGTGGCCGCCGCGCTCGACGGCACCGGTGCGCGGCTGCTCGGGCGGCTCGACGGCGAGGGGCTGGCGACGGCGTACGCCGTCCTCGACGTCTTCGTGCACACCGGCGCGCACGAGACGTTCGGGCAGACGCTCCAGGAGGCGATGGCGAGCCGGGTGCCGGTCGTGGCGCCCGCGCGCGGCGGTCCGCTCGACGTGGTCGACCACGGCCGCACCGGCCTGCTCGTCCCGCCCGGCGACCCGCGCGCGCTGCGCGCGGCCGTGTCCGACCTGGTGGTGCACGGCGCGGCGAGCCGGCAGCTGCGGGCCGTGATGGGCGAGACGGGGCGCCGGGTGAGCCTCGGACGCACCTGGGACGCCGTCGGCGACGCCCTCCTCGGGCACTACGCGGGGGTGCTCGCGGACCGCCGCGCGGATGCACCCCGGGCAGTGGGCGATCTCACGACGGCCCGGTGAGGCGGGTGCCCGGTACGTCCGTAGACTGACGCAGTCCTGGACGGCCCGACCCAGCGGGCCGCGTGATGAGGAGGCGGTCCGGTGGCTGACACCACGACAACCACCACGTCGGCCGGCGCCGGTCTGCCGTCGGGCAAGCCCGGCAGGGTGGCGGGCAGCCTCTACCGCGGCCGCGAGGGCATGTGGTCCTGGGTCGCCCACCGGGTCACCGGGTTCGCGATCTTCATGTTCCTGCTCGTGCACGTCCTCGACACCGCGCTCGTGCGGGTGTCGCCGGCGGCGTACAACGACGTGATCGCCACCTACAAGAACCCGGTCATGGGGCTGGGTGAGGCCGGCCTGGTCGCCGCCATCCTGTTCCACGCCTTCAACGGCATCCGGATCGTCCTGGTCGACTTCTGGGCGAAGGGGCCGCGGTACCAGCGCCAGATGCTCTGGGGCGTCGGTGTCGTCTGGGTCGTGCTGTTCGTGCCGTTCATCGTCCGGCACCTGTCTCACGTGTTCGGAGGCTGACCCCGTGACCGCTCCCGCCTCCCCCGCGCTCGACGCGCCGCGCTCGCCCTACCGCCGCAGCCCCGCCAACCGGCCCGGCTTCGAGATGCTCACCTGGGTGTTCATGCGGCTGTCCGGCGTCCTGCTGGTCGTGCTCGTGCTGGGCCACCTCTTCGTCAACCTGATGGTCGGCGAGGGCGTCAACGCGATCGACTTCGCCTTCGTCGGCGGCAAGTGGTCGAACCCGTTCTGGCAGGTGTGGGACCTCGCGATGCTGTGGCTCGCGATGCTGCACGGCGCCAACGGCGTCCGCACCATCATCAACGACTACGCCGAGCGCGACGGCACCCGGCTCGCCCTCAAGACCCTGCTGCTCGTGGCCACCGTCGTGGTGGTCGTGCTCGGCACGCTGGTCATCTTCACGTTCGACCCGTGCCCGCCCGGCGCGGACCCCGAGCTGCTCGCGTCGTTCTGCACGGCCTGAGCCCGGGTACCTGAGCAGGCAGAGGAGATCTCGATGCAGGTGCACAGCTACGACGTCGTGATCGTGGGTGCCGGCGGCGCCGGCATGCGCGCGGCCCTCGAGTCCAGCACGCGGGCCCGCACCGCGGTGCTGACCAAGCTCTACCCCACCCGCTCCCACACCGGCGCGGCACAGGGCGGCATGTGCGCCGCCCTCGCCAACGTCGAGGAGGACAACTGGGAGTGGCACACCTTCGACACCGTCAAGGGCGGCGACTACCTCGTCGACCAGGACGCCGCCGAGGTGATGTGCAAGGAGGCCATCGACGCCGTCCTCGACCTCGAGAAGATGGGCCTGCCGTTCAACCGCACGCCCGAGGGCCGCATCGACCAGCGCCGGTTCGGCGGGCACACCCGCAACCACGGCGAGGCCGCCGTGCGTCGCTCCTGCTACGCCGCCGACCGCACCGGTCACATGATCCTGCAGACGCTGTACCAGAACTGCGTCAAGCAGAACGTCGAGTTCTACAACGAGTTCTACGTCCTCGACCTGCTGATGAGCGAGATCGACGGCGAGGAGCGCGCGGCCGGCGTCGTGGCGTACGAGCTCGCCACCGGCGAGATCCACGTGTTCGGCGCCAAGTCGGTGGTGCTGGCCACCGGCGGCACCGGCAAGGTCTTCAAGACCACGTCGAACGCGCACACCCTCACCGGCGACGGCATGGGCATCGTGTACCGCCGCGGCCTGCCGCTCGAGGACATGGAGTTCTTCCAGTTCCACCCGACCGGCCTGGCGGGCCTCGGCATCCTGCTGTCCGAGGCCGCGCGCGGCGAGGGCGGCATCCTGCGCAACGGCGACGGCGAGCGGTTCATGGAGCGCTACGCCCCCACCATCAAGGACCTCGCGCCGCGCGACATCGTCGCCCGGTCGATGGCCAACGAGGTGCGCGAGGGGCGCGGCGCCGGCCCCAACAAGGACTACGTGCTGCTCGACCTCACCCACCTCGAGCCGGCGCACATCGACGCCAAGCTCCCCGACATCACCGAGTTCGCGCGCACCTACCTCGGCATCGAGCCCTACACCGAGCCGGTGCCCGTCTACCCCACCGCGCACTACGCGATGGGCGGCGTCCCGACGAACATCGAGACCGAGGTGCTGCGCGACAACACCACCGTCGTCCCGGGGCTGTACGCCGCCGGCGAGGTCGCGTGCGTGTCCGTCCACGGCTCGAACCGGCTCGGCACCAACTCGCTGCTCGACATCAACGTGTTCGGCAAGCGGGCCGGCATCGCCGCCGCCGAGTACGCCCTCAAGGTCGAGCACGCGCCGCTGCCCGAGGCGGCGGAGGTGCCCACCGTCGAGCTGCTCGAGGGCATCCGCGGGCGCGGCGAGGGCGAGAAGGTGGCGGTGCTCCGCAAGGAGCTGCAGGACACCATGGACCTCAACGCCCAGGTGTTCCGCACCGAGGCCTCGCTGAAGCAGGCGCTCGCCGACATCGACGTGCTGCAGGAGCGCTACCGCTCGATCACGGTGCAGGACAAGGGTCGCCGCTACAACACCGACCTGCTCGAGGCCGTCGAGCTCGGCTTCCTGCTCGACCTCGCCGAGGTCATCGTCGTCGGCGCGCTCGAGCGCAAGGAGTCGCGCGGTGGCCACTTCCGCGAGGACTACCCCGACCGCGACGACGTGAACTTCATGCGCCACACCATGGCCTACCGGGTGCCGTCGACCGACAGCCCCGGCACCGCCGACGTCCGGCTCGACTACAAGCCCGTCGTCACCACCCGCTACCAGCCGATGGAGCGCAAGTACTGATGAGCAGCGCCACCGCCGAGGCCGGCACCGAGTCCGGCTCGACCGCCGTCAAGGAGATCCCCTCGTTCGAGGTGACCCTGCGGATCCGCCGGTTCGACCCCGACCAGGACTCCGAGGCGCACTGGGAGGACTACCGGGTGCAGGTGCACGGCACCGACCGCGTCCTCGACGCGCTGCACACGATCAAGTGGGAGCAGGACGGCACCCTCACGTTCCGCCGCTCGTGCGCGCACGGCGTCTGCGGCTCCGACGCGATGCGCATCAACGGCCGCAACCGGCTGGCGTGCAAGACGCTGCTCAAGGACCTGAACCCCTCGAAGCCGATCACGGTCGAGGCGATCAAGGGCCTGCCACTGGAGAAGGACCTCGTCGTCGACATGGAGCCGTTCTTCCAGTCGTACCGCGAGGTGATGCCGTTCCTCATCACCTCGGGCCACGTGCCCACCAAGGAGCGGGTGCAGTCCGCCGCCGACCGCGAGCGGTTCGACGACACCACCAAGTGCATCCTGTGCGCCGCGTGCACCTCGTCCTGCCCGGTGTTCTGGACCGACGGCCAGTACTTCGGCCCGGCCGCGATCGTGAACGCGCACCGCTTCATCTTCGACAGCCGCGACGAGGGCGCCGACCGCCGCCTCGAGGTGCTCAACGACCGCGAGGGCGTCTGGCGCTGCCGCACCACCTTCAACTGCACCGAGGCCTGCCCCCGCGGCATCGAGGTCACCAAGGCCATCCGCGAGGTCAAGCAGGCCCTGCTGACCCGCCGCTTCTGACCCCCTCGCTGGGTCCCCTGAGGGCGAATCGTCAGGTAGTTGCCGTTCGGGAGGCCCTCCCGGGGGCGGATCGTCCGCTGTTCGCCGCGGCCCCGCCGACCGCCCGGCGCACCGCGGCCACGACGTCGGCCGGACGCCGCAGCAGGTCGGCCGTGACGTGCACGACGACCCAGCCCGCCTCGCGGAGGTGGTTCAGCCTGGCGCGGTCGCGCTCGAGCTGCTCGCGCAGCGCGTGCCACGCCCCGTCGTACTCGACTGCGACGCGGTGCTCGACCAGCGCCAGGTCGACGCGGGCGACGACCCGTCCCCGCACGCGGATCACGTACTGGGGCGTGGGGTCGAAGCCCGCCAGGACCAGGTGCACCCGTACGGCCGACTCCGGTAGCGACTCGGCGCGGGGGTCCACCAACCCGAACGCCCGTCTGACCGCGACGACGTCGTGGTCGCGCCGCAGCTGCTTCGGCGTCAGCACACCTTCGGCCACCGCCTCGCGTCCGAGGAACACAGCGGGCAGCAACAGGTCCGACGTCTTCGACACGAGGTCGACCGTGCCTCGCCTCTGCGGGGTAGGCGCCTCGGGGCCGACCTGTTGTGGACGGCGGCCCAGGTGGGCGGGGTTGTGGACGACGCGGGCCATCATGGCGATCACGCTGGCGAATACCGGACCAGTCGCCCCTTCGACGGGCCGTCGCGGGGCGACTACCTGACGATTCGCCCCGGACGGGGGGTCAGTCGCCGCGGCGGAGGAGGCTGACGGCGGAGGAGGCGGCGCCGCGCAGGACGCGGGCGACGACGACGGCCCCGACGCCGAGGACGACGCCGGCGGCGACGCTGGTGCGGTCGGCGGCGCGCTGGGAGACCACGGGCTGCGGCCCGGGGCCGAAGGTGCGTTCGCGGGGGTCGGCGGTGCGCAGGTACTCGTCGGACTTCACCAGGTCGACCGGCTCGGGGACGCTGTGCTCGCGCACGGCCTCGGGGTCGTCGTAGACCACCATCCAGCAGGCCGACACGAGCATGACGCGCGAGACCAGGTTCAGGACGACCAGCAGGCCGACGAGCACGGCGCCGGTGGCGAACAGGGCGTTGCGCGAGCCCGCGCTGCCGATGAGCAGGCCCGACAGCTGGGTGATCGCGGCGAGCGCCACGCCGCCGCCGATCGCCGCGCCGCGCATGCGCACCCAGGGCAGGTGCAGGCCGGCGAGCAGCCGGAACACCACGACCAGGACGAGGGTGTCGACGGCGGCCACCACGACCACCGCGAGGACGCGCAGCGCGACCGAGCCGACCGGGCCGCCCTCGAGCCCCACCTGCTGCAGCAGCCAGGACGCGGCCGAGCCGGTGCCGATGCTGAGCACCGCCGAGGCCAGCAGGGTCAGGCCGAGCGTGGCCAGGACGAGCAGGTCGGCGAGCTTGGCGCGCACGACGTTCTGCTGGATCGGCGGCATCGCGAACATGGCCCGCACGCCCTCGCGCAGGGCGTCGAGCCACCCGAGGCCGGCGAACACCGCTGTGACGAAGGCGATGGCGCCCGCCCAGCTCACCAGGTTCGGGTCGACCAGCGAGGCGGGCTCGATGACGCCGTCGCCGGGCGGGACGTCGAGCAGCCCCGGGAGGGTGTCGTCGACGGCCGACACGACGGCGTCGAACAGCGGGCCGTTGGAGCCGAGCACCAGGCCGAAGACGGCGAACCCGGCGACCACCGCGCCGAACACCGAGAACAGCCCGGCGTAGGCGATGCCGCCGGCGAGCACGGGACCGCGCCGCTGCCCGTACAGCTGCCAGGTGCGCCAGGCGTGCGAGCGCTGGAACCGGGACCAGAGCGCGCCGATGCCGCCCACCTCAGGCCGTCCCGAGCCCGAACTCGTGGTCGACGCGCCAGACGCCGTCGCCGTCGTGCAGGTACGCCGTGAACGAGCTGACGGTGAAGCGGGCCTCGTAGTCGGCGAGCGTGGTGGAGGCGCGGTCGAGGTTCGCGTGCGGCAGGTCGTGGGCGACCGTGACGTGCGGGTGGTAGTAGAAGGCGAGGTCGCGGTGCAGCGGGCCGCCGCGCACCTCGCGCTCGAGCTGCTCGCACTCGGCGATGCCCTCGGCCACCTGGACGAACACGACGTCCGAGACCGGCCGGAACGAGCCGGTGCCGCGCAGCACCATCGGGAACGGCTCGTGCGTCGCCGCCGCGCGGTGCAGGTGCTCGCGGATCCGCGGCAGCGCCTCCCGCTCGACCGGGGTCGGCGGCAGCAGGGTCACGTGCGCGGGGATGACGGCGGCCTGCGGGTCGCCGAAGTCGGCGCGCCAGCGCTCCAGCTCGCTGCCGTACGGCTCGGGGACGGCGACGGCGACGCCGATGGTGACGTGCCGGTCCTCCTCACCGGGGGGACGCGTGTCGGGACGGATGACCGGGATGGCCATGGTGTCGCCGTACGCGTCCGCCGGGAGCGACCCGCGGACGCCCTGGTCAGCCACGACGCCTCGGCAGGAAGCCGACGCGGTCGTAGACCCGCGCGAGCGTGGCGGCGGCCCGCTCCCCCGCCCGGTCGGCGCCGTCGGCGAGCAGGCGGTCGAGCTCGGCGGGGTCGTCGAGCAGCTCCAGCGCCCGCTCGCGGACCGGACCGAGCGCACCGACCACGACCTCGGCGAGGTCCTTCTTCAGGTCGCCGTAGCCCTTGCCCGCGTAGTCCTGCTCGAGGTCGGCCACCGTCCGGCCGGACAGCGCCGCGTGGATGGTCAGCAGGTTCGAGATGCCGGGCTTGGCCTCGGGGTCGAAGCGGATCTCCCGCTCGGTGTCGGTGACGGCCGAGCGGATCCGCTTGGCGGTGACCTTCGGGTCGTCGAGCAGGTCGATGATGCCGCTCGCCGACGACGCCGACTTGCTCATCTTCGCCGTGGGGTCCTGCAGGTCGGTGATCTTGGCCGTCTCCTTGACGATGTGCGGGCTCGGCACCACCAGCGTGCGCCCGAACCGGGAGTTGAACCGCTGGGCGAGGTCGCGGCTCAGCTCGAGGTGCTGGCGCTGGTCCTCGCCGACCGGGACGGCGTCGGCGTCGTGGACCAGGATGTCGGCGGCCTGCAGCACCGGGTAGGTGAACAGCCCGACGGTCGACGTCTCTCGTCCGCCCTTCTGGCTCTTGTCCTTGAACTGCGTCATCCGGGACGCCTCGCCGAAGCCGGTGAGGCACCCGAGCACCCACGCGAGCTCGGCGTGCTCGGGCACGTGGCTCTGCACGAACAGCACCGAGCGCTCCGGGTCGACGCCGGCCGCCAGGAACTGCGCCGCGGTGCGGCGGGTGCGCTCGCGCAGCACGGCGGGGTCGTGCTCGACCGTGATGGCGTGCAGGTCGACCACGCAGTAGGTGGCGTCGTGGGTCTCCTGCAGGGCGACCCAGCTGACCAGGGCACCCAGGTAGTTGCCGAGGTGCAGCGAGTCGCTCGTGGGCTGCATCCCCGAGAACAGCCGGGGACGGGACGCCGGCTCGGCGACGTGGTCGGGCATGACGGGCATTCTGCCGGACCGGCCGCCCGGCGCACGACCAGGGCCCGTCAGCCCTTGGTGGAGCCGAGGGTCAGGCCCGCCACGAACTGGCGCTGGAGGACGAAGAACACGATCAGCACCGGCAGCGCCACGAGGACCGACCCGGCGGACAGCAGGTTGTAGTCGGTGAAGAACTGGCCGCGCAGGTTGTTCAGCGAGCTCGTGACGGGCAGCTTGTCGAAGCTCTGGATGAGCACCGTCGCCCAGAAGAACTCGTTGTAGATCCAGGTCGTCTGCAGCACCGCCAGCGCGGCCAGGGCGGGGCGGATGAGCGGCAGGGTGAGCTGCCAGAACTGCCGCCACACCGAGGCGCCGTCGATCTGCGCGGACTCGTAGATCTCGAACGGCAGCGTCTTCATGTAGTTGCTCAGCACGAACGTGCAGAACCCCATCTGGAACCCGACGTTGATCAGGACGAGGCCGAGGTGGCTGTCGAGCAGCAGCTCGCTGCCGAACAGGGCCTCGGGGATCGGGATGCGCCGGTACATCTGGAAGACCGGCACGAGCAGGGCCTGCGGCGGCAGCAGGTTCGCCGCGAGGAACACGCCGAGCAGCGTCAGGTTGAACCGGTAGCTGAACCGGGCGAGCACGAACGCCGTGCACGACGACAGGAACAGCGTGAGCAGCACGGCCGGCACGGTGATGACGATCGAGTTGACGAAGCTCGGGCCGAAGTTGCCCTGCTGCCAGGCGTTGACGTAGTTGTCGAAGGTCCAGCCGCCGAGGCTGACGTACCCGTTCGCCGACGTGTACGCGTAGTCCCGGAACGAGTTGAGCACCGCCCAGCCGATCGGGAAGAGCCAGCCGACCGCCACGAGCACCAGGAAGACCTGCAGCACGACGCGGGCGGGGCTCACCCGCTTGCGGGGGGTGCGCACCTGGTCGGCCGGGCGCGGCTCGCGGACGGCGGCGGCGGTCATCGGTCCTCCTTCATCACGACGCGCAGGTAGACGGCGATGAACACCGAGGACAGCAGCAGCATGATCGTCGACATGGCCGAGCCGAAGCCGATGCGGCTGGCCTCGCCGATCACGTTGCTGGTGACGAGCGCGGCGATGAGCTCGAGCCCGTTGCGGCCCTTGTTGATGATCCAGACCAGGTCGAACGCCCGCAGCGACTCGATGAACACCACCACCACGACGATCAGGTTGATCGGTCGCATCACCGGCAGGATGATCCGGAAGAACGTCGACACCTCGCCCGAGCCGTCGACCGCGGCCGCCTCGCGCAGCGCCGGGTCGACCCCCTTCAGGCCCGCCAGGTAGAGCAGCATGATGTAACCGGTGTGCTTCCACCCGAAGGCGAACAGCACCGCCCACAGGTTGACCGAGGGGTCGCCGTACCAGTCCGTCTCGGTGCCGAGCACGGCGTTCAGCAGACCCTGGTCGCGGGAGTAGATCAGCTGCCAGATGAAGCCGATCAGCGCCAGCGAGAGCACGACCGGGATGTAGAAGGCGGTCTGGTAGAACCGGCTCCCCCGCACCTCCTTGTCGAGCAGGACGGCGAGGAAGATGCCGAACACGGTCGGCACCAGGAACGTGAAGCCGAGCCAGACGAAGTTGTGCTGCACCGCCGGCCAGAACGGCGGGTAGATCGTGGTGACGTCCTCGTAGTTCTTCGTCCCGATGAACTCGATGTCGGCGACGTCGCCGATCCCGTTCCAGTTCGTGAACGACAGCACGATCGACATCACCGCCGGGAACCAGACCAGCAGGATCACGAACAGCGACGGCACCACCACGAAGAGCGTGACGACCACGCGGTCGGCGCCGGTGAGGCGACCCATCCGGGTGCGCCGCGCGCCCTTGCGGGCGCGCGGCGGCACCTTCCCGTCCGCGGGCGGGGCGACGGCCGGGGTCTCGAGCGACATCGCTCCTCCTCGTGCGGGGTGGACGGGTCTCGGCTGCCGAGGCCCTCAGCTGCCGAAGATCGAGACCTTCTGCTCCTGGATGCTCTTGCACAGCGAGTCGACGTCGCCGGGGTTGCCGATGAACTCCTGCAGCGCCGGGATGATCACCGTGGACGCGAAGTCCGGACGGGTGTCGCGGTCGAGGAACTGCGCGATGTTCTCGGCCTCGCCCACGAGCTGCGCGGACTTCTTCTGCAGCTCGGAGTAGACCGAGGTGTCGGCGTCGGTGTTGGCGGCGATGAAGGGCAGCCCGGTGGTGGCCGCGGCGGCGGCGGCCTCGGGGCTCGCCAGGTACGTCAGCCACGCCTTGGCGCCGGCCTCGTTGTCGGGGTTCGCCGACATGCAGAACCCGTCGATCGGGGCGTCGATCGCACCGGCGCCGATGGCCGAGTCGATCTCCGGGAAGGTGAAGAAGTCGAGGTCGTCCTCGTCGTCCGGGAACTGCTCGTTGACAAACGTGCCGAGGATGTAGAGGCCGGCCTCCTTGCGCTGCAGCGTCTGCGCGGCCTCCTGCCAGGTGCGCCCGAGGGAGTCGGCCTGGTGGTAGGGCAGCAGCTCGGCCCAGGTCGAGAAGACCTCCTTGACCTCCGAGGAGTCCCACGACTCCTCGCCCGCCATCAGCGAGATGTGGTAGTCGAAGCCGTTGACCCGCATGTTCAGCATGTCGAACGTGCCCATCGCGGGCCAGCCGTCCTTGTCGCCGAACGCGATCGGGGTGAGGTTCGCGGTCTTCATCGCGTCCATCAGCGTGACCATCTCGTCGAGCGTCGTCGGCTGGGTCCAGCCGTTCTCCTCGAACGTCGACTTCCGGTGGAACACGGCCCACGGGTAGTAGCTCTGCGGCACGAAGTACTGCTTGCCGTCGTTGCCGGTCGAGGCCTCCTTGAAGGAGTCCGCGATGCCCTCGAGCGGCCAGATGTCGCTCACGTCGCCGATCAGGCCGGAGTCGGCGAAGAACCGCATCCGGAAGCCGGCGAACCAGGAGAAGACGTCGTCGGCGTTGCCCTGCAGGTAGGTGTTGATGTTCTCCTGGAACGTGTTGTGGTCGACCGCGTTGATCTCGACCGACACACCCGAGGACTTCTTGAAGTCGGCGGCCATCGCCTCGCGCTGCTCGGCGAAGGTGGTGCCGCTCTCGTTCGAGCCGAACGACACGGTGCCGGACGGGCTCTCGGACGAGCCGGACCCGCCGTCGTCGTCGCTGCCGCACGCGGCGAGCGAGCCGCCGACGCCGAGGGCGGCGCCGCCCAGCAGGAACGCGCGCAGCACGCTGCGGCGGGCCATCGCGGTGCCCGCGACGGACGACGGGACGAGGCTCGCGAGGTACTGGGCCTCGGTCTGCGGGCGTGCCATGGCGTCTCCTTCGACGACGGCCCCGGCGCACTCGCCCGGGGGTCCTGCAACGAACGGAACCGAACACATCCGATCAGCTCCTGTCCGCAGACTGTCGCTGCACGGATACCTCCTCGTCAAGTCTTCGGTTGCGGCACAGGCGATTGCAACGTTGTAGCGCCATGTTCGTTTCTGTTGACATCGTTGTCGTGCCTGCGCCACAGTGGCGGCCATGCGACCGTGGCCCCGTGGGGGCATCGCCCTGGGCGGCGACTACAACCCCGAGCAGTGGCCCCGCGAGGTCTGGCGCGACGACGTCCGGCTCATGCAGGAGGCCGGCGTCACCTTCGCCACCGTGGGGGTCTTCTCCTGGTCGTGGCTCGAGCCCGAGCCGGGCCGGTACGAGACGGGTTGGCTCGACGACGTGCTCGACCTGCTGCACGAGGGCGGCATCGCCGTCGACCTCGCGACCGGCACGGCCTCTCCCCCACCGTGGTTCAGCCACAAGTACCCCGACAGCCGCCCCGTCCGCAGCGACGGCACGCGGCTGTGGCACGGCAGCCGGCAGGCGTACTGCCCGAGCTCGACCGTGTTCACCGAGCACGCGGTGGCGCTCGCGTCCGAGATGGCCCGCCGGTACCACGACCACCCGGCGCTGGCGATGTGGCACGTCTCGAACGAGTACGCCTGCCACAACCTGCCGTGCTGGTGCGAGGTGTGCGCCGCCGCCTTCCGCACCTGGCTGCTCGACCGGTACGGCGACCTCGACCACCTGAACGAGGCGTGGGGCACGGCGTTCTGGAGCCAGCGGTACACCGACTGGGAGCAGGTGATCCCGCCGCGGGTCACGCCGACCTTCGGCAACCCGACGCACCAGCTCGACTTCTGGCGGTTCGGCTCCGACACCCTGCTCGCGCAGTACGTCGCCGAGCGCGACGTGCTGCACGCGCTGTCGCCCGGCGTCCCCGTCACCACGAACTTCATGACGAACGACCACTTCCGCCTGCTCGACTACTCGCGCTGGGCGCCGGAGGTCGACGTCGTCAGCACCGACCACTACGTCGTGCACCAGCCGGGTGGCGCGCTCACGGAGGCGCGGTACGACCCGAGGGCCGAGCTGTCGTTCTCGGCCGACCTCACCCGCGGGCTCGCGGGCGGGCGCCCCTGGGTACTGATGGAGCACTCGACCAGCGCCGTGAACTGGCAGCCGGTGAACCAGGCCAAGGCCCCCGGGCAGATGCTCCGCGACTCGCTCGCCCAGGTGGCCCGCGGTGCCGACACCCTCGGCTTCTTCCAGTGGCGCGCCTCGCGCGCCGGCGCCGAGAAGTTCCACTCCGGCCTGGTGCCGCACGCCGGCACGGACACGAAGGTGTTCCGCGAGGTGGGCGAGCTGGGTGCGGTCTGCGCCCGCCTCGAGGAGGTGCTCGGGTCGCGGGTCGACGCGCCGGTGGCGCTGCTGTGGGACCACGCCTCGACCCGGGCCGCCACCCTCCAGGCCGTGCCCTCGACCGCCGTCGACCCCGGCCAGGTCGCCCACGACCTGCACGCGGCGCTGCGCGCGTCAGGCGTCACCTGCGACGTCGTCCACCCCGGTGCCGACCTGTCCCGGTACCGGGTGGTGCTCGTCCCGACGCTGTACCTGTGCACGGACGAGGCGGCCGCGGCGGTGGCCGCGGCCGCCGAGGCCGGCGCGCAGGTGCTCGTCACCTACTTCAGCGGCATCAGCGACGAGCACGACCACGTCCGGCTCGGCGGCTACCCCGGCGCCTTCCGCGAGCTGCTCGGCGTCCGCGTCGAGGAGTTCTTCCCGCTGCCGGTCGGCGAGCAGGTCGCGCTCGACGACGGCGGCACCGGGACGCTGTGGTCCGAGCTGCTCGAGGTCGTCGACGCGCAGGTGCTGGCGCGGTACGCCGACGGGCCGCTCGCCGGCGTCCCCGCGCTCACGCGGCGCGAGGTCGGGGCGGGAGCCGCGTGGTACTGCGCGACCCGCCTCGACCCGGACGCGACCGCGCGGCTCGTCGACGCCGTGTGCGAGGCAGCAGGAGTCCGCGCCCCCGTCGTGCGCCCTCCGCACGTGGAGGTCGTCCGGCGCGGCGACGGCGACCGCACCTGGACCTTCCTGCTCAACCACGGCGACGACGCCGAGGTCGCCCTGGACGGGTACGACCTCGTCGCCGACCGGGCCGTGACCGGGTCCTGGACGCTGGCCGCCGGGGCGGTCGCCGTGGTGCGAGGATCCTGACGTGCTCGCGAGCCAGCGCCAGGACCGCATCCTCGACGAGGTCGCGCGCGACGGCGCCGCCCGGGTCTCCGACCTGGTCGACCTGCTCGGCGTCTCGGACATGACGGTGCGCCGCGACATCGAGGTGCTCGTCTCGCGCGGGATGGCCGAGCGGGTGCACGGCGGCGTGCGGTCGGTGAGCGGCCGCCGCGCCGAGGAACCCGGGTTCGCCGCCAAGTCGACGCTGCGCATCGCCGAGAAGCAGGCGATCGCCCGCGAGGCGGTCGCGCTCGTCGAGCCCGGGGCGGCGGTGGCGCTGTCGGCGGGCACCACCACCTACGAGGTCGCGCGGCTGCTGGTCGACCTCGAGCACCTGACCGTCGTCACCAACTCGGTACCGGTGGCGCAGCTGTTCCACGAGCAGCCCCGCGCCGACCGCACCGTGATCCTCACCGGCGGCATCCGCACGCCGTCCGACGCGCTCGTCGGCCCGGTCGCCGTCGACGCGCTGCGTTCGCTGCACGTCGACTGGCTCTTCCTCGGCGCGCACGGCATCGACCCCGCGGCCGGCCTCACCACGCCGAACATGGTCGAGGGCGACACCGACCGGGCGCTCATCGCCGCCGCCCGCCAGCTCGTCGTCACCGTCGACAGCGGCAAGTGGGGCGTCGTCGGCCTCACGACCATCGCCTCGCTCGACGAGGTCGACGTTCTCGTCACCGACGCGGGCCTGGCCGCCCACGCGCACCGCTCGCTGTCCGAGCGGGTCGGGCGGCTGGTCGTGGCCGACGTCGCGGCGACCGGCGCCGGGGCGACGGCGTGACCGGCTCCCCGCCGTCCGTGCGGCGCAGCAGCCACCGGCTCGCCGACGGGCGCGAGATCGTGTACTTCGACGACTCCGCGCCGTACGTCGACGGCACCGAGCGGGTCGTGCACGACAGCCGTCCGCTCGAGCGGGCCGAGCAGGCCGGCGAGGTGCGCCGCGACCCGCTCACCGGCGAGTGGGTCGCGCTCGCCGCCCACCGCCTCAACCGCACCTTCATGCCGCCCGCCGACGAGTGCCCCCTGTGCCCCACCGGCCGCGGCACCGTCCCGTCCGAGGTGCCGAGCGACGACTACGACGTCGTCGTGTTCGAGAACCGGTTCCCGTCGTTCTCGATGCACCCGCACGGGACGTCGGGCCTGGTCGACGGCGACCCGACCTGGCCGGTCGAGCCCGCCGCGGGTCGCTGCGAGGTGATCTGCTTCAGCAGCGACCACGGCACGAGCTTCGGCCACCTGCCCGTCGAGCGGGTGCGCACGGTCGTCGAGGCGTGGGCCGACCGCACCGCCGAGCTGTCGGCGCTCGGTCCGGTGCAGCAGGTGTTCCCGTTCGAGAACCGCGGCCGCGAGATCGGCGTCACCCTGCACCACCCGCACGGCCAGATCTACGCCTACCCGTTCGTCCCGCCGCGCAGCGAGGTGGTGCTGCGGCAGGCCGAGCTGCACCGGCGGGCCACCGGCGGGTCGCTGCTCGCCGACGTGCTCGCCGCCGAGCGGCGCGCGGGCACCCGCGTGGTGCTGTCCGGCGAGCACTGGACCGCGTACGTGCCCGCGGCGGCCCGCTGGCCGGTCGAGGTGCACCTCGCGCCGCACCGCGACGTGCCCGACCTCGCCGCGCTCGACGAGGCCGAGCGCGACGAGCTGGCGCACGTCTACCTCGAGCTGATGCAGCGCCTCGACCGCTACTACCCGGGCGAGGACGGCGGCGAGCTGCTGCTGCCGTACATCGCCGGCTGGCAGCAGGCGCCGCTCGACGGGCGTCGCGAGCTCGGACGCCTGCACCTGCAGGTGATGTCGGTGCTGCGGGCACCTGGGCGGCTGAAGTACCTCGCCGGCTCGGAGTCCGGCGCGGGCGCCTGGGTCAACGACACCACGCCCGAGCGCATCGCCGACCGGCTGCGCGAGGTCGCGGGGTGAGCGGCGTCGAGGAGCTGACCGCGTCCGACCTGTCGCAGCGGGTGGCCGACGCGTTCGCCGACACCTTCGAGGGGCGTCCCGACGGCGTGTGGCGCGCGCCGGGGCGCGTCAACGTCATCGGCGAGCACGTCGACTACCAGGACGGACTCTGCCTGCCGATCGCGTTGCCGCACAACACGTTCGCCGCCGTCCGACGGTGTGACGACGACGTCGTCCGGCTCGTGAGCCTCGACCGCGAGGACGAGCGTTGGGAGGGCCGCCTCGGCGACATCGGGCCTGGTGCCCCCGAGGGCTGGGCCGCCTACCTGGCCGGCGTGCTCTGGGCGCTGGCCGAGGACGGCGTCGAGGTGCCCGGCGTCGACGTCGTGGTCGCCAGCGCGGTGCCGCTGGGCGCCGGGCTGTCGAGCTCGGCGGCCCTGGAGTGCTCGCTCGCCGTCGCGCTCGCCGACCTGCTGGGTCTGCCGACCGACGACGACGGCCGTGCCCGGCTCGCCGCGGCCTGCGTGCGTGCCGAGAACGAGGTCGCCCAGGCGTCGACCGGCGGGCTCGACCAGGCGGCGTCGCTGCGGGCGCAGGAGGGGCACGCGCTGCTCGTCGACTGCCGCGACGGCTCCGCCACGCCCGTGGTGACGGGCTTCGAGGAGGCGGGCCTCACGCTGCTCGTGGTGGACACGCGCGCGCCGCACCGGCTCGTCGACAGCGAGTACGCCGCGCGGCGCAGCGACTGCGAGGAGGCGGCGCGGCTGCTCGGCGTCCCGACCCTGCGCGAGGTCGACGACCTCGACGCCGCGCTCGCGCGGCTCGACGGGCACGACCGGCTGCGGACGCGGGTGCGGCACGTGGTCACCGAGATCGACCGCGTGCGGCAGGCGGTCGAGGTGCTGGCCGACGGACGGCCGCGCGACCTCGCCCCGCTGCTCGACGCCTCGCACGCCTCGCTGCGCGACGACTACGGGGTGTCGAGCGAGGAGCTCGACCTGGCCGTCGAGACCGCCCGTGCCGCAGGCGCACTGGGCGCGCGCATGACGGGCGGCGGCTTCGGCGGGTCGGCCGTGGCGCTCGTGCCGGACGAGCTGGTCGGCGACGTCGAGCGGGCCGTCGACGCGGCCTTCAGCGACCGCGGGTGGAACCGCCCCGCCTTCGCGCCCGCCGTGGCGGGGCCGCCGGCGGGTCGGGTGCCCTGACCGCCTCGGGCCCGCCGCCGAGCACCTCGGGGTGCAGGCCCACGAACAGGCTCCACGGCTCGCCGTCCGGGTCGCTCGGCATCGCCTCGATGTCGCGCAGCACGTCGTAGAGCCGGCCGAGCAGCACCTCGCGGTCGCGCGCGGACAGCCGGAAGCCGAGGCGGCTCGTGCTGAGCATCCCCTCGGGGACGCGGTCGGACTCGTCGAGGAAGGTCTGCAGCAGCACGTCGCGGGCGCCTCGCGGCGTGGGGGCGCCACCGTCCATGGCCCACGACTTCCCGGACGCGAGGTACGGCACCTCGCGCGAGCCGCGCTCCCCCCGCCGCCGCTCCTGCTCGATCAGGAAGCCGGTGTCGACCAGGGTGCGCACGTGGTGGAGCACGGTGGCCGGGTTGCGGCCGACGGACTCGGCGATCTCCTTGTTCGTGCGCGGCTCGTGCAGGGCCGCGCGCAGGATCTGCAGCCGGAGCGGGGAGGCGAGGGCCTTGGCCTCGGCCTCGTCGGGCTCGCGCCGCGCCCAGCGGCGCCGCGGCGACCCGACCGGCAGGCGGCCGTACGGGGCCGGCACCGGCTCGTCGTCCGGCTCCGGCAGGGGGTCGGCGGCCGTCATGCGACCACGCTACCGGACCAGTTGGGAAAACCCAATTGACTTTTCCCGATCAGTGGCGTCACGCTGTCCGCCGTGACCGACCTGCCCCGCGCCGAGACCGAGCCCGGCGAGCTCCCGAAGGACGTCGAGCCGCCGAAGCGGTTGCGCGGCGGCCTGTTCCGCCACCACGACTTCCGCCAGCTGTTCATCGGCGACACGATCAGCCAGGTCGGCACCGAGGTGAGCGGCCTGGCCATCCCCGTGATGGCGGTCGTGCTGCTCGGCGCGAACGAGTTCCAGATGGGGCTGCTCGCCACGTTCGAGTTCCTGGCCTTCCTCGTCATCGGCCTGCCCGCCGGCGCCTGGGTCGACCGGTGGCGCAAGAAGCGCGTCCTGATGACCAACGACCTGGTGCGCGCCGTCGCCCTCGGCAGCCTGCCGCTGGCCTGGGCGCTCGACGTGCTGACGCTGTACCAGATGTTCGTCGTCTCCCTCGTGGTCGGCTGCAGCACGGTCTTCTTCGACGTCGCCTACCAGAGCTACCTGCCCGAGCTCGTGCCGTCCGAGAAGATCGGCGAGGGCAACGCGAAGCTGCAGGCGAGCCAGTCGGTCGCCCAGGTCGCCGGCCCGTCCATCGGCGGGTTCCTCATCCGCGCGATCGGGGCGCCGTACACCGTGCTGCTCAACGCGCTGTCGTTCGTGTGGTCGGCGTTCTTCATCCGCCGCATCGAGCACCTCGACATCCCGCCCGAGCGCCACACGCGTCGTCCGCTCGTCACCGAGATCCGCGAGGGTCTGGGGTTCGTCCTGCGCAACCCGTTCCTCGTCCGCATCACCGCGTGCACCTCGATCAGCAACCTGTTCTCGTCGATGAGCGGCGCGCTGCTGGTGCTCTACGCGATCCGCGAGCTCGGGCTCGACGAGGGCGACCTCGGTCTCGCGTTCGGCCTGGGCGCCGTCGGCGGGCTGCTCGGTGCGCTCTCGGTCACCCACGTCACCCGGTGGGTCGGCGAGGGCCGGACGATCCCGCTCTCGGCGCTGCTGTGGGTGCCGTTCGGGGTGCTCATGCCGCTGGCCGGCACGGTGGTCCCGCCGATGGTGGCGCTGGTCGTGTCCACCTTCGCGACGGCGTTCAGCGTCGTGCTCTACAACGTGACGCAGGTGAGCTTCCGGCAGCGGCTGTGCCCCAAGCCGCTGCTGGGCCGGATGAACGCGTCCATCCGGTTCATCGTGTGGGGCACGATGCCGATCGGCGGCTTCCTCGGCGGCGTGCTCGGCACCGCCTACGGCGCGCGCACCGTGTTCTGGGTCGCCGCCGCCGGCGCGGCCGTCGCGGCCCTGCCCGTGGTGCTCTCGCCGCTGCTCGGCATGCGCGACCTGCCGCGCGAGCTCGACCAGCACGCCGAGCCCGAGGTCGACCTCGAGAAGCGGGCCTGAGCGGCACACTGGGCGCGTGACCTCCGCCCACCTGCTGCCGCACCTGCGCCGGGCCCGCGACCTCGCCGACGCGCGCTACGCCGCGCCGCTCGACCTCGCCGCGCTGGCGGCGGCCGCCTCGGTGTCGCGGCACCACTTCTGCCGCGAGTTCGCCCGCGCGTACGGGCTCCCGCCGATGCGGTACCTGACGCTGCGGCGGGTCGAGCGCGCGCAGGACCTGCTGCGGTCGGCCAACCTCACCGTGACCGAGATCTGCGGGCTGGTGGGGTTCTCCAGCCTGGGCTCGTTCTCCTCCCGCTTCACCGCGGTCGTGGGTGAGTCGCCGACGCGGTACCGCGACCGGTGGGCCGCCACCGGCGCGCCGCACGTGCCGGGGTGCTACCTGTTCATGCGCGGCGCCGCACCGGTACCGAGCAACCTGGGAGAAGCGCGGACGCACGCGACGGTCGTAGCGTCGCGGCCATGATCACCCACGTCTCGCTCGCCACCGTCTGGTGCAAGGACCAGGACGAGGCCAAGGCCTTCTACCTCGACAAGCTCGGGTTCGTCGAGGGCGCCGACATCACGATGGGCGACGGCTACCGCTGGTGCACCGTCGTCCACCCCGACCACCCCGAGCTCGAGCTGACCCTGATGGTGCCGGGCCCGCCGCTCGACGGGCAGCTCGTCGACGCCCTGCACGCCAACCTCGACAAGGGCAGCCTGGGCGGGGTCGGCCTGTCGACCGACGACTGCCGCGCCGCGCACGCCGAGCTGGTCGCCAAGGGCGTGGAGTTCGTCCAGGAGCCCGCGGACCGCCCGTACGGCGTCGAGGCGATCCTGCGCGACGTCTCGGGCAACTGGCTCGTGCTCGTGGAGCGCCGGGCGTACGACGGGGGCGACTTCCCGCACTGAGGGCGGGGTCTCAGGGCTCCAGGTCGTAGGTGACCACGACGGGGGCGTGGTCGCTCCAGCGCTCGGCGTACGTGGCGGCGCGGTCGACCCGGTGCGTGCGGGCACGCGGCCCGAGCGCCGGCGACGCCAGCTGGTAGTCGATGCGCCACCCGGTGTCGTTGTCGAACGCCCTGCCCCGCCACGACCACCAGGTGTACGGGCCGGGCCCGTCGCCGCTCAGCGCGCGCCCCACGTCCGTCCAGCCCAGCGCGGTCGTCCAGTGCGTCAGGTAGGCGCGCTCGGACGGCAGGAAGCCGGACTTCGTCAGGTTGCCCTTCCAGTTCCGCAGGTCGGCCTCGTGGTGCGCGACGTTGAGGTCGCCGGCGACGAGCACGTACCTGCCGTCGGCGGCGAGCTCGACCATCCGCGCCTGCGCGGCGTCGAGGAACGCGTGCTTCTCGTCCTGGCGCGGGGTGCCGTGCTCGCCGGTGTGGACGTAGGTGCTGACGACCGTGAGCAGGCCGTCGCTCAGCGGTACGTCGGCCTCGACCCACCGGCCGGCGTCCGCGAACCGGGCGGTGGGAGCGCCGCGGTCGGCGGTGAGCGGGAGGCGGCTGGCGACCGCGACGCCTGCGCGTCCGCGGTGCCCGTCGACCGCGGGCTCGCGGTGCGCGACGTGCCACCCGTCGCCGAGCGCGGCCCGCAGGGTGTCGTCGTCGGCCCGCACCTCCTGCAACGCGAGCACGTCCGGCGCGGTGCGGTCGAGCCACGGCCCCATCCCCCGCCGCAGCGCGGCGCGGACGCCGTTGACGTTCACGCTCGCGACGGTCAGCACCTGCCGGAGGGTAGGCGCGCGCGGCGCGCTCGCCCTCGGGGGGTCCGGGCTGTCGGGCCCGCGCCCGAGGTGGTAGAGACGTGCCATGACCTCCGACACGCGTCCCTACCTCGACGACACCACCGCGATGGCCGGCGACCTGGCCGAGCTGCGCCACTCGCTGCACCGGACGCCGGAGATCGGCCTGCAGAACCCCACCACCCAGGGCAAGGTCCTGGAGGCGCTGTCGGGTCTCGACCTGGAGGTCTCGACCGGCACCGGGACCACGTCGGTCACTGCCGTGCTGCGAGGTGGCGGCGCGACCGCCGGGGACGCCGACCGGCCGACCGTGCTGCTGCGCGGCGACATGGACGCGCTGCCCGTCGCCGAGCTCGTCGACATCGACTTCCGTTCGGACACACCGGGTCAGATGCACGCCTGCGGCCACGACCTGCACACGACGATGCTCGTGGGTGCCGCCCGCGCGCTGACCGCCCGGCGCGACGAGCTGCCCGGTGACGTGGTCTTCATGTTCCAGCCGGGCGAGGAGGGCTTCGACGGCGCAGGCGTGATGATCGAGGAGGGCGTGCTCGACGCCGCCGGTCGCCGTCCGGACGCCGCCTGGGCGCTGCACGTCATGTCGGGCCTGGCGCCGCGCGGCGTCGTCGCCGGCCGGGGCGGCCCGATGATGGCCGCCTCGAACGAGCTGCACGTCACCGTGAAGGGGGCGGGCGGGCACGGGTCGGCACCGCACCGCTCCAAGGACCCGATCCCGGCCGCGGCCGAGATGGTGACGGGGCTGCAGGTGCTGCTGTCGCGCATCGTCAACCCGTTCGACACCGCGGTGATGACGGTCGGCCAGTTCCACGCCGGCACCAAGGCCAACATCATCCCGGACGACGCCACCTTCGCCTGCACCTTCCGCTGCTTCGACGACGCGGTGCTCGACCTGGTCGAGCGCGAGACCGTGCGCTTCTGCCAGGGCGTCGCGATGGCCTACGGGCTCGAGGTCGACGCGCGGTTCGACCGCCAGTACCCGGTGACCGTGAACGACCCCGGCCAGGTGGCGGTGGCGTCCACGCTGGTCGAGAACGTCCTGGGCGCAGGCCGTTTCGTCGAGATGCCCGACCCCATCACCGGGTCGGAGGACTTCTCGCGGATCCTGCAGGCCGTCCCCGGCGCGATGCTGTTCCTCGGCGCGTGCGTCACCGACGACTACGCGGGCGCGCCCGACAACCACTCGCCCTACGCGGCGTTCACCGACGACGTGCTCGCCGACGGCGCCGCGCTGTACAGCGAGCTCGCCGTGAAGTCCCTGGCGTCCGCGTGAGCGCCGGCCCGGGCGGCGGCCGCGTCGCGGTCGTCACCGGGGCGTCCAGCGGCATCGGCGCGGCGACCGCGCGGGCGCTGGCCGCCGACGGGTGGCACGTCGTCGTCGCGGCCCGCCGGGCCGAGCGGCTCGCCGCGCTGGCCGACGAGATCGACGGCACCGCGGTGGCGCTCGACGTCACCTCCGACGACTCGGTCGCCGGCCTGCTCGCCGCCGTCGGCGACCTCGGCCGCGAGGTGGCGCTGCTGGTGAACAACGCCGGCGGCGCCTTCGGGTCCGACACCGTCGCCGAGGCGTCCATCGACGACTGGCGCCGCATGCACGAGGTGAACGTCCTCGGCACGCTGCGGGTGACGCGGGCGCTGCTGCCCGTGCTGCTCGCCGCGCCGACCGCGCACGTCGTGGTCGTCACCTCGACCGCGGCCTCGCTGGTCTACCCCGGCGGCGGCGGGTACACCGCGGCCAAGCACGCCGAGGGCGCCCTGGTGCGCACGCTGCGGCTCGAGCTCGTCGGGCAGCCCGTGCGGGTCACCGAGATCGCTCCGGGCATGGTCGCCACCGAGGAGTTCTCGCTCGTCCGGTTCGGCGGCGACGAGGCCGCGGCGGCCAAGGTCTACGAGGGCGTCGACCGTCCCCTGACGGCCGACGACGTCGCCGAGTGCATCCGCTGGACGGCGTCGGTCCCGCCGCACGTCGACGTCGACCTGCTCGTGGTGCGCCCCGTGGCCCAGGCCGCCCAGCACCTCGTCCACCGGGGCCCCCTCTTCGACCGCGAGTAGTGCCGCCTGTCCGTTTCCCCAGTTCAGTGGCAGAAGTAGCACCGGGGTGGGGAAACGCGCCCCGTTCAGTGCCAGGACGCCTCGTCCAGTGGACGGACGGGGTCACGCGGCCGCGGTCATTCGCACGACTGCGGGTCCAGCGCGACGGCGTCGACCGTCCCCGAGGTGTCCTGGCTGTCGAGTGAGTAGGTGACGCCGTCGAGCTCCAACGTCGCGAGGCCGTCCAGCGACGCCAAGCCCTCCTCGGCACCCGAGGCGAGCAGTTCCGCCCCGGTCCCGCCCACGCCGGGACCTTCGCCGACGAGGAAGCGCTCGTCTGCGGCGATGAGTGACCAGCGCTCGAGCACGGCCTCCTCGAAGGGGATGTCGCTGGCCGCCTCGTTCGGGACGGCGACGAAGTCGACGTACAGGCCGCCCCACTGCAACGTCACCGTGTCGGGTGCCGCCGCCCCGAGCGGGCAGCCTCCGAGGTCCACCGAGTCGGCCGGTCCCAGCAGGGCGCGAAGCAGCTGCTCGCCGTCGGTCAGCGTCGTGCCCAGCGCGACCGGTCCCACACCGTCCGAGGAGAGCATGAGGGGCGCCGCGTCCGACGACGCGGTCGTCGACGGCTCCACCGCCGACGACGGGACGGGCGCCGTCACCGTCACCGTGGGCTGCGAACCTCGCTCCAGGACGCCGCAGCCGGCGAGCAACGCCAGTAAGGCGGGCGCCGCCGCCGAACGAGCTCCACGACTGCGGATCATCGCCGCCCCTCGTCCCGCCGGTAATGGTGTCCGGACGGTAGCGCTCGACGGGGCACTGCACGAGGCCTTCTGGCACTGCACGAGGCGCGTTCGCCCACTCCGGTGTCACTTCCGCCACTGAACTGGGCAAACGGACCAGGGGGGACGGGGTCAGGGGGCGTTGGGCTCCGGGGAGTCGGTGAAGGGGAACTGCGCGACGAAGGCGGTGAGGGCGTCGCCGGACGCGGCGGAGCAGGCCTGGCGGACGCCGCCGTCGGCGGTCCAGTGGGTCAGCACGACGGGACGGTCGTCGGGCAGCGGGCCGTAGGTGTCGTCCCACTCGACGACGACGAGCTTCCCGCCCGTGGAGGACGACTCGCGCAGGTCGGCGGCGACCTCGCGCAGCTGCTCGCGCTGCTCCTCCGGCAGGTCGGACGAGAACCACACCAGCGTGTAGCCGTGCTCGAGGTTGTGCACCAGCTGCTCCAGCGGGGGCCGCTCGGCGCCGGCGTAGAACGGCGCGGCCGGGTAGACCGGCGAGGCGAAGTGCGGTCCGGTGGCGGGCGGCACCACCTCGTAGGGGACGCGCGTCACCTCGGGCTGGTTCGTGCCCGGCCCGACGTGGGAGCTGATGCCCTCCCCCTCGTCGCGCACCACGGCGTCGCACGCCGACGCGGGGGCACCGACCGACCCGCCGTCCTGCCGGCTGATCCACCACCCGACCGCCGCGAGCGCGCCGACGAGCAGCAGCACCAGCAGCACGGCGCCGCCCACCACCAGCCCCACGACCAGGCCGGTGCGGCTGCCGCGCGGCGGCGGCGCGCCCGGCACCTGCCAGGGGTCGTGCGGGGGTGGCGGCGCCCAGCCGGCGTACGGCCCGGAGGTCACGCGAGCGACCGCTCGGCGGTCTCGACGACGTTGGTGAGCAGCAGCGCCCGCGTCATCGGGCCGACGCCACCGGGGTTCGGCGACAGCCACCCGGCGACCTCGGCCACCTCGGGGGCGACGTCGCCGCGCAGCCGCGACCTCCCGTCCTCGCCCGCGACGCGCGAGACGCCGACGTCGAGGACGGCGGCGCCGGGCTTCACCATCTCGGCGGTGACGAGCCCCGGGACGCCCGCGGCCGCCACGACCACGTCGGCGGCGCGCACGTGGGCGGCGAGGTCGCGAGTCCCGGTGTGGCACAGCGTGACCGTGGCGTTGACGTCCTTGCGGGTGAGCAGCAGGCCGAGCGAGCGACCGA
Organism: Angustibacter speluncae; assembly: GCF_054777815.1. Lineage (NCBI taxonomy): Bacteria > Bacillati > Actinomycetota > Actinomycetes > Kineosporiales > Kineosporiaceae > Angustibacter > Angustibacter speluncae. Next base: position 70,898 of record NZ_BAAHAF010000092.1, read on the forward strand.
CGGTGATGCCGCGGCCGACGACGCAGACCTCGGCGCCGCGCAGGTCGACGCCGTGCCGGGTGAGCAGCTCGATCACCGCCCGCGGGGTGCACGGCAGCGGGGTCGTGACCTCCTCCGACACCCGCAGCACCAGCCGCCCCAGGTTGGTGGGGTGCAGCCCGTCGGCGTCCTTGGCGGGGTCGACCAGCTCGAGCACGCGCTGCTCGTCGCGCCCCTTCGGCAGCGGCAGCTGCACGATGTAGCCGGTGCACGCCGGGTCGGCGTTGAGCCGTGCGACCGCGGCCTCGATCTCGTCCTGCGTCGCCGTGGCGGGCAGGTCCTCGCGGAGGGAGGCGATGCCGACCTCGGCGCAGTCCTTGTGCTTGCCGTTCACGTACCAGCGGCTGCCCGGGTCGTCGCCGACCAGGATCGTGCCGAGCCCCGGGACGACGCCCCGCTCGCGCAGGGCGGCCACCCGCTCGGTGAGCTCGGCCTTGATGGTGGCGGCGGTCGCGGTGCCGTCGAGGATCTGGGCGGTCATCGGGGGTGCCTCCGTGGCAGGGTCGTGGACGTGGAGCAGCTGGAGGCCCTCGTCGCCGAGGGCATGGGCGTCGACGTCGAGAGCCGCTGGGGCGCGGGCTTCCTCGTCGACCGGTACGTGCCGGGGACGACACCGTGGTCGTGGCCCGACGTGGTGCGGCCCGTGCTCGAGCGCGCCGGCGCGGACGCGGTGGTGCTCGACCTCGGCACCGGCGACGGCGCCGTGCTGGCGGCCCTCGCCCCGCTCCCGCGGCGGACGCTCGCCCAGGAGGAGTGGTGGCCGACCGTCCGCGCCGCCCGCGACACCCTGCACCCGCTCGGCGCCGGGCTCGTCGTGGCCCGCGGGGCACCCGACAACGTCGTGCGTCCGGGCACCGACCGCGCGGGTGCGACACCCCTCCCGCTCGCCGACCACGTCGTCGACGTGGTGCTCGCGCGCCACGAGGCGTTCGACGCGGCCGACCTGGCGCGCCTCACCCGACCGGGCGGCGCGTTCGTCACCCAGCAGGTCGGCCACGACGAGACCGCCTCCGTCCGAGCGCTTCTCGGCCTCCCGCTCGTGCGCGAGACCTGGGACGCCGCCGAGGCGGTGCGCCAGCTCGTCGCCGCCGGGTGGCGCGTCACCGACGTCGACGAGGCGCGTCCGACGACCCGGTTCACGGACGTCGCGGCGCTGCTCGCGTACGCGCGCACCGTGCCCTGGCAGCTGCCCGAGCTGGTGCTGGAGCGGGACGCCGACCCGCGCGCGTCCCGGCCCGCCCTGGCGGCACGGCTCGAGGAGCTGCACGTGGCGTGCGCGCGCAACGGCGTGGTCACCGCGGTGTCGCACCGCTTCCGCGTGACGGCACACGCACCGGGGTGAGCCCCCGGCGTCACCAGCCCTCGAGACCGTCGTAGAGCGGGAAGTCGCGCGCCAGCGTGGCCACCCGGCCGCGCAGCGCCTCGACGTCGGCGGTGGGCTTGAGCGCCGCGGCGATGATCTCGGCGACCTCGCGGAACTGCTCCTCGCCGAAGCCGCGGGTGGCGAGCGCCGGCGTGCCGATGCGCAGCCCCGAGGTGACCATCGGCGGCCGCGGGTCGAACGGCACGGCGTTGCGGTTCACGGTGATGCCGGCCTCGTGCAGCCGGTCCTCGGCCTGCTGGCCGTCGAGTGCGCTGTCGCGCAGGTCGACCAGCACCAGGTGCACGTCGGTGCCGCCGGTGAGCACCGACACCCCGTGCTCGCGGACGTCGGCGCCGGTGAGCCGCTCGGCCAGGATCTGCGCGCCGTCGAGGGTGCGCTGCTGGCGCGCCCTGAACTCCTCGCCCGCGGCGACCTTGAACGCCACCGCCTTGGCGGCGACGGCGTGCATGAGCGGGCCGCCCTGCTGGCCGGGGAAGACGGCGGAGTCGATCTTCTTGGCGTGCTCGGCGCGGCTGAGGATGGTGCCCGACCGGGGGCCGCCGAGGGTCTTGTGCACGGTGGTGGTGACGACGTCGGCGTGCGGCACGGGCGAGGGGTGCAGGCCCGCCGCCACCAGGCCGGCGAAGTGCGCCATGTCGACCATGAACAGCGCGCCCACCTCGTCGGCGACCTCGCGGAACGCCGCGAAGTCGAGGTGGCGCGGGTAGGCCGACCAGCCGGCGATGATCAGCTTCGGCTGCCGCTCCTTCGCGATGCGGCGCACCTCGTCCATGTCGACGAGGTGGGTGTCGGGCGAGACGCCGTAGGCGGCGACGTCGTAGAGGCGGCCCGAGAAGTTGATCTTCATGCCGTGCGTGAGGTGACCGCCGTGCGCGAGCTCGAGCCCGAGGATCGTGTCGCCGGGACGGATGAGCGCGTGCATCACGGCCGCGTTGGCCTGCGCGCCCGCGTGCGGCTGGACGTTCGCGTGCTCGGCGCCGAACAGCGCCTTGGCGCGGTCGCGGGCCAGGTTCTCCGCGACGTCGACGTGCTCGCAGCCGCCGTAGTAGCGCTTGCCGGGGTAACCCTCGGCGTACTTGTTCGTGAGCACCGACCCCTGCGCCTCCAGCACGGCGCGCGGCGCGAAGTTCTCGCTTGCGATCATCTCGAGCGTGTCGCGCTGGCGACCCAGCTCGGCGTCGAGGACGGCGGCGATCTCGGGGTCGAGCTCGCGCAGGGGGGCGGTGCTGACGGCGCGGCTGGCCGCGGGGTCGGTCGAGGCGGTGGGGTCGGCCGAGGTGGTGAGGTCGGTCATGTCGTCTCCTTCGTGGGGTGCACGGCGGGTGACGACGGGCCCAGGCGACCGACCCGTGTCGAGCTCTCGAGCGTCGCTCCCCGGTGGTGACCACCTGAACGCCAGTCGCGACGTGCTCAGGCTAGCAACTGGGTCCACCCGCCGGAACCGAGCCGCCGGCCCTACGCTCGCGCAGGTGGAGCCCTCGTCCTACGTGCTCGCGCTGTCGTGCCCCGACCGCCCCGGCATCGTGCACGCGGTCAGCGGCGTGCTCGCCGACGCCGGCGGCAACATCACCGAGTCCGGCCAGTTCTCCGACCCCGGCACCGGACGCTTCCTGATGCGCGTCCAGGTCGACGTGCCGACCACGCGCGACGACCTGGCCGAGCGGTTCGGGCCGGTCGCCGAGCGGTTCGCGATGACGTGGCGGCTGGACGTGCTCGGTCGGCCGATGCGGACGCTGGTCATGGTGAGCACCGAGGCGCACTGCCTGAACGACCTGCTGTTCCGGCAGCGCTCCGGCCTGCTGCCGATCGAGGTGCCGGCGGTGGTGAGCAACCACGAGGCGCTGCGCGACCTCGCCCGCTTCTACGAGGTGCCGTTCCACCACGTCCCCGTCACCGGGGCGACGAAGGCGGACGCGGAGGCGGACCTGCTGCGGCTGGTCGACGAGCTCGACGTCGAACTCGTCGTGCTCGCCCGCTACATGCAGGTGCTCTCGGACGACCTGTGCCGCGCGCTGGAGGGACGCATCATCAACATCCACCACTCGTTCCTGCCGTCCTTCAAGGGCGCCCGGCCGTACCACCAGGCCCGCGAGCGCGGGGTGAAGCTGATCGGCGCGACCGCGCACTACGTGACGGCCGATCTCGACGAGGGACCGATCGTCGAGCAGGACGTCGAGCGCGTCGACCACACGATGGAGGTGCCCGCGCTGCGGGCGATCGGCCAGGACATCGAGGCGCAGGTGCTGGCGCGCGCCGTCCGGTGGCACGCCGAGCACCGGGTGCTCCTCGACGGGACGCGCACCGTCGTCTTCCGCTGACGCGCTGTGCGAGGGTGAGCGCCATGCGGACCCTGTTCAGCGGTGGTGTGGTGTTCGACGGCTCGGCGTTCGCCGAGGGCGACGTCGTCGTCGAGGACGGGCGGGTCGTCGAGGTCGGCGTCGGCCTCGACGGCGACGAGCAGGTCGACTGCACCGGCCGCACCCTGACGCCGGGGATCGTCGACTGCCACGTGCACGCGATGTTCTCCGGCGTCGACATCCTGGCGATGGTGCAGAAGCCGTTCTCCTACGCGTTCTACGAGGCGGCCCGCAACCTCGGCGCGACGCTGCGGACGGGCGTCACGACCGTCCGCGACGCCGGCGGCTCGGACGCCGGGCTGCGCAAGGCGGTGCAGGACGGCCTCGTCGCCGGCCCGCGGATGCAGGTCGCCATCACGATCCTCAGCCAGACCGGCGGCCACGCCGACGACTGGATGCCCTGCGGCGCCGACATCCCGCTGCTGGTGCCGCACCCCGGCATGCCGTCCAGCGTCGTCGACGGCGTCGACGCGATGCGGAAGAAGGCGCGCGAGGTGCTGCGCGCCGGCGCCGACGTGCTGAAGGTCTGCACCACCGGGGGCGTGCTGTCGGCCGCCGACGACCCCCGCCACTCCCAGTTCTCGCCCGCCGAGCTCGACGCGCTGGTCGAGGAGGCGAACGCCCAGCACAAGCCCGTGATGGCCCACGCCCAGGGCGCCGAGGGCATCAAGAACGCCGTCCGCGCGGGTATCCGCTCGGTCGAGCACGGCATCTACCTCGACGACGAGGGCATCGAGCTGATGCTCGACCGCGGCACCTGGCTGGTGCCGACGCTGGCGGCGCCGCGCGCGGTGATCGCCGCCGCCGCGGCCGGCGCCGGCATCCCCGCGACGATGGTCGAGAAGGCGGTCGCGACCGCCGAGATCCACGTGGCCGCGATCTCGCGCGCCGTGGAGGCGGGCGTGAAGGTGGCGATGGGCACCGACTCCGGCGTGGGCCCGCACGGGCACAACCTCGAGGAGCTCGGGCACATGGTCGCCTGCGGGATGGGCGCGGAGCAGTCGCTGCACGCGTCGACCGCGAGCGCCGCCGAGCTGCTCGGGCTGCAGGACGAGATCGGCCGGATCGCGCAGGGTTTCGTCGCCGACCTGGTGCTCTTCGACGGCGACCTGCGGGGCGACGACCTGGCCGACCTGGGGGCCCGCGTCGAGGGCGTCTGGCAGCGGGGTCAGTCGGTCGCGCGCTGACGCGAGGCCGCCCGGGCGGTCAGCACGACGACGAGCGGCCACACCGACTGGGCGCCGGCGGCCACCCGCTCGGCGAGCCCGACGCGGTCGCCGCCGAGCTCGGCGCCGAACCACGCGAGCGTCCCGAGCAGCACCGCCGAGGCACCCGCCACGGCGGGCGTCCGCAGCCCCGCGGGGAGCTGCCGCGGCGCGCGCCGTCCGCGGGCGAGGCGCTCGACCAGCGGCCAGGTGCCGAGCAGCACGAACGCGGCACCGGCGGTCAGCGCGTGCAGCGGCGCACCGCCCTCGGACTCCCCCGCGGGCAGCGGGAACGCCGCGACCGCCGCGGTGGCCGCCCCGCCGACGGCGTACCAGACCCGGCCGGCGGTGGTGGCGCGCCGCAGCGCGAGGGCGGTGACGACGTGGGCGACCCCCGTGCCGGCGATGCCGGCCGTCATCACCCAGCGGTGGTCGGCGTCGAGCGCGGCGAGGGCGCTGATGGTGCCGGCGACCTGGTCGAAGCCGTCGTCCTGGAGCGCCGCGGCCAGCGTCCAGCCGCCGATCAGCAGCACCGGCGCGGCGACCGCGCTCGCCACGCCCCACCAGGGCACCTTGGGATCACTCACCGGGTCAGCGTGCCCTGCTCGCCCGCGGCGGGCACCCGGACGACCAGCAGGGCGATGTCGTCGGCGGCGTCGTCCTGCTGCACGCGCAGCACCTCGTCGGCGACGGTCGCCGCGAGGGAGGCGGCGTCGAGGCCGCGGCAGCCGGCGAGCAGCTCGGCCAGGCGGGCCTCGCCGAACAGGCCGTCCGGACCGCGCGCCTCGGTGACGCCGTCGGTGAAGAGCACCAGCGCGTCGCCGGGTCCGAGCTCGACGTCGTCGTCGTGCACCTCGACCTCGGTGAACAGGCCCACCGCGTCGCCCGGGACGCCCGTCGCCACGACAGGGCCCTCGGCCGGCACGAGCAGCGGCTGGACGTGCCCGCCGAGCGCCAGCCGCACCTGCGCGCCGTCCGGACGAGGTGTCACGACGCCGACCGCGAGGGTCAGGTAGGTCTCGTCCTCGGTGTCGGCGGCCATGTGCCGGTTGAGCCGCACCAGCGCGTCGGCGGGCGTGCTGTCGGGGGTGGCGAGCGCCCGCAGCGTGTACCTCGCCATCGCGGTGATCGCCGCCGACGACGCGCCCTTGCCGCTCACGTCGCCGATGGCCAGCCCCCACCCGCTGCCGACGGGGAACACGTCGTAGAAGTCGCCGCCGATCTCGCGGCCGGCGCCGGCGGGCCGGTACACGGCACCGAGGTCGAGCCCCGGCACCTCCGGCAGGGCGCTCGGACGCAGCGACCGGCTGAGGGCGGCGGCCACCCGGGCCTGGTCGGCCAGCCACCGCTCGCGGCGCCGCTCCTCGTCGCGGCGGCGGGTCACGTCGCGCAGCACCAGCAGGCGGCCCGAGTCGTCGCCGAACGAGCCGGGCAGCTCGCTGACCTGGATCTCGAGGTCGCGCGTGCCGTCCGGCCCGGCGAAGGTCGTGTCGCGGGCGCCGGGCTCGGACGCCGCCACCAGGCGCAGCCCGTCCGGGAGCACCCGTCCGCGCCAGCGGGTGCCCCAGCCCAGCAGCGTCGCGGCGGCCGGGTTGGCCTCCAGCACCCGGCCCCGGTCGTCGAGCACCAGGACGCCGTCGGTCATCCGCTCGACCACCGTGCTGTGCGCGATCGGCGCGAGGCGCAGCATCCGCCGCTCCAGCAGGGCCCGGGCCAGCACCCCCGACGCGGCGGTGAACGCCAGCGGGGTGAGGTCGACGTCGCCGAGGCGGCCGAGGCCGAGGTTGTAACCGAGGTTGACCGCGAACGGCAGCAGGGCCGCGGCCACCAGCGTCCAGGCCTCGACCCCGAGGTGGCGGGAGCGGCGCAGCAGGCTCGTCACGAAGACGACGACCGAGCCGACGAGCAGGACGTTGACGTAGACCAGGTGCGGCCAGAACAGCGGTCCGGACAGCACGCGGGTCGGCCCGGTGGGGTCCGACAGCGGGTCGAGGGGCCGCACCAGGTCGCGCGTGGCGGGGATGGCCAGCAGCACCACCAGGAGCACCGGCTCGACGGCGAGGGCGAGCAGCACCCGAGAGGTCACCAGGCGGGTGCGCCCGATCCAGCACAGGACGAACACCACGAAGGACGGCACCAGCGCGCCGATGCCGAGGTACTTGGCGTCACCCCAGCGCAGCGAGGCGGTGCCCGTGGTCAGCAGCTCGCCCGCGTACGCGGCGCTCCACGCGGCGGTCGACAGCAGCAGCGCGGCGAGCGCGTTACCGGCGGGGCTGCGGCGGCGCGACCACACGAACCACGCGAGGGCGACGGCGAGCAGCGCGTTCGCCACGAAGCACGCGCCCACCACGGCGACGGCCACGGCCACCTCCCCCGCCTCCCGGCGCCGACCCGGAGGCGCCTGGCCCATCCTGGCGCGTCAGCGGGCCGCGCGCGGGCCGTTCGGTGCAGGACGCGCCGCGTCCAGCGCCTCGTCGAGCGCGGCGAGCACGTCGTCGACCGGGCCGAGCACGAGCGCGCCGTTCAGGGTGCGCACCAGCTGCCCCGACCACGGGCCCAGCTCGGCGCGCAGGCGCCGGCACACCGCGAGGTCGCCCAGGCGGACGGCGACGGACGCGCGCACGGCCGACCGGAACTGCCAGGTGCCGTCGCGCGGCCACTCCACCGGGTGCCAGACCTCGCGGGCGCTCTCGACCTGCCCGGCGTCCAGCAGCGCGCACGCGAGCAGGTCGTTCACCTCGACCGGGAGGCGACGGGCCATCGCCTGCACGCGGTCGAGCAGCACCGCCGTGCTGCCCGCGACCCACTCGACCGAGAACCGCGCCCACAGCTCGATCTGCTCGCCGTTGGGGTCGCCCGAGGCGGTGATCGCCCGGCAGACCTCCTCGAAGGTGGCACGCGCCTCGTCGACCCGGCCGTCGAGCACCGCCCCGGTGGCGCCGAGCACGGCGTCGACGAGCAGCAGCTCGCCGAGCTGGCCCTGGGTGCTGACCGCGAGGGCGTCGGCGGCGTGCGCCCGGGCGGCCGCGAGGTCACCCGCGCCCACCGCCACCGACTGCAGCATGAGGTGGCCGGCCGCCTCGTAGGCGAGCAACCCGGCGCCCCGGGCGACCGCGACGAGTCGGTGCGCGACCGCCGGCAGGTGGTCGACCCCGTGGGCGAACGTCCCCAGGTACCCGGCGTTCAGCGCACGGCACACCAGCTCGGGGTCGTCCACCCGCTCGGCCAGCCGCAGCGCCTCCTCGGCGGCCGGGCCGATCCGCTCGGTGCCGCCGGGGTCGCACTCCAGCACCAGGGCGCACAGCAGCTCGACCCGCAGGGCGTCGTCGCCGGGGCCGAGCCGGGCGAGCAGGTCCTCGATCTCGGCCACGACCGCCTCGAACGGGGCCTCGGCGGCGCGGCGCGCCCACAGCGTCGGCGCCGGCCACGCCCACGCCCTCGCGAGGTCGCGCACGTCGCCGTGGGCGCGCGCCTCGGCGACCGCGACCTCGCGCGCGGGCCGTGCCGCCAGCGTGTCGCCCGACC
>NZ_BAAHAF010000093.1:0-2921 GCF_054777815.1 Angustibacter speluncae
CGTCGACCACGAGGTCGCCGACGGTCACGGCCGGCTCGGGCGCGTCGGCGCCGGAGCGGCGCAGGCCGTCGAGCCGGCGGCCCCGCCGGCCGCCGTGTCGGAGACGAAACCCGTTGCGGACAAGGCGTTCTCGGCACCCGCCGCGGACCCGGTCGACGACGACGCCGCGAGCACCCGGCTGGGGCGGGTGCTGCCGACCGCCGCGGAGCCCGAGGCCCCGCCGCGCCGCCGACGCCGCTGGCCCTGGGTCGTCGCCGCGGTCGTCGTGCTCGTGCTGGCCGTCGGTGGCGGGATGCTGGTCCGCTACCTGACCGCACCTGAACCGGGCGGGACCGCCACGGCACCAGCCGGTTTCACCAGCGTGGCAGTCGACGTCGTCGCCACGCCCACGGGGCCCGGGATCGTCGAGCTGGCCTTCGAGGCACCCGACGTGGCCGAGGGGCTCACGGTGCTCAACGTGACCGATGGCGCGCGGTCGGTGCTGGTGTCCGGGTTGCCCGGCGACCAGCAGAGCCACGTGCTCGACAGCCTTCCGCCAGGCAGGCTGTGCCTGCAGGTGCTCGCGGCCGTCCCCACCGAGGACGCACCGTCCGAATCACCGGCCGTCAGGCCGGCCTGCGTCGACGTCGAGGAGACGACCCCATGACCTTCCCCGTCGCCGAGCTCGCGGCCCGCATCGACGAGGCCGTCCAGCGCGCCGTCGTCGGCCGTCCGGAGGCCGTGGCCGACGCCGTCACCTGCCTGCTCGCCGGCGGCCACCTGCTGATCGAGGACGTCCCGGGCGTCGGCAAGACGACGCTGGCCCGCGCGGTCGCGGAGGCGACCGGCGGCACCTGGCACCGGCTGCAGTTCACGCCCGACCTGCTGCCGGGCGACGTCACCGGGGTCTCGGTGTGGGACGAGTCGGCGCGGCGGTTCGAGTTCCGTCCGGGACCGGTGTTCGCGCACGTGGTGGTGGCCGACGAGATCAACCGGGCGGCGCCGAAGACGCAGTCGGCGCTGCTCGAGGTGATGCAGGAGCACCAGGTGACGGTCGACTCGGTGTCGCACCCGGTGCCGCAGCCGTTCCTGGTGGTGGCGACGCAGAACCCGGTCGACCTGGCGGGCACCTACCCGCTGCCGGAGGCCCAGCTCGACCGCTTCCTGCTGCGGGTCGAGGTGGGGTACCCGTCGGCAGCCACCGAGGCGGGTCTGCTCGTGGCGCGCGTCGGCCGCACCGACGACGTGCCGGTCGCCCCGGTGTGCACGCCCGACGACGTGCGTCGTGCGCAGCAGGCGGTGGCGTCGGTGCACGTGCACCAGGAGGTCGCCGACGACGTCGTCGCGCTGGTGGGCGCGACCCGCACGCACCCGGCCCTGCGGCTCGGGGCCAGCCCGCGGGCCAGCCTCGCGCTCGTCCGGGCGGCGCAGGCGCGCGCCGCGACGGCAGGCCGCGACTACGTGGTGCCGGACGACGTCCGCGCCCTGGCGGTGCAGGTGCTGGCGCACCGGCTGCTGCTGTCGGCCGACGGCGAGCTGTCGGGGCACACCCGCGAGCAGGCCGTGCGCGACGTGATGGAGCAGGTGGTGCCGCCCACCAGCGGGGTCGCCAGGTGACCAGCGGTCCGGGGCGCGAGCTCGCCCCGACCCGCACCCCGCCGCCGGAGGTCGGCGTCCCGCGTCCGACCGGACGGGGTCTCGCGCTGCTGGTCACCGCGGTGGCGGGTGCGGCCGGCGCCTGGGGCCTGGGCTGGACGGCGCTGTGGCTGCCCGCCGCCACCTGCGCGGCGCTGCTGCTGCTCGGGCTCGTGCTGGTGGGCGTCCCGTCGTCGGTGCGGCTCGACCGCGCGCTGGTGCAGGACCGCGTGCCCGAGCAGGTGCCCGCGCTGGTCCGGGTGCGGGCCGAGAACGTGGGGCGGTGGCGCAGCGTCCCGCTGACCGCGGCCGAGCAGCTGGCCGGCGCGGCGCGCCGGATCCGGGTGCGGGTCCCGTCGCTGGCGCCGGGGGCCGAGCGCACCGTGCACGCACCGGTGCCGGCCGCGCGCCGGGGGCGCTACGTGCTGGCCGGCCTGCGCGGCGAGCGCACCGACCCGTTCGGCACCTGGGTCGTGCGCGGGCGGCTGAGCGAGCCCACCGTGCTGTGGGTGCAGCCCGCGGTGGTCGCGCTGCCGGCGCTGCTCACCTCCCGGGTGCCGGAGCTGCTGTCGGAGGGGTCGCAGGGCACCGCGGGCGGCGACGAGGACGTGCTCGCCGTCCGCGACTACGCCGTGGGCGACGACCCGCGCCGCGTGCACTGGCGCGCGACGGCCCACCGCGGCCGGCTGATGGTGGTCGACCGCGCCACCGGGCGGCGCACCCAGGTGCGGGTGGTGTGCGACCCCCGCCGCCCCGAGGGCGTCGCCGAGGACGAGGCGCTCGCGACCGTCGAGCACGTCGTGCGGCTGACCGCCTCGACGCTCGCGCTGGCCCGCTCGTCCTGGGCGCGCGAGGCCGCGCTCGACGTCCCCGGCCTCGACGTGGCGGCCTGCCGCCGGCTCGGCGCCCGCGACGACGCCGACCTGCTGACGCTGGTACCGGCGGCGGCGCCGCCGTCGTCCGCGCGAAGCGTCGCCTCGGCCGAGCTGTTCCGCGCGGACGCCTCCCAGGCGCTCGTCGTGGTGTCCGGCAGCGGCGACCCCGACCTGGTGCGGCTGGCCGCCCGTCGCGGCACCGGGACGGTGCTGGTGCTGTGCACCCCCGACGGCGCGACCGGCGTCCGTGCCGCGGGCGGCGCCGTCGTGCTGACCGTGGGACGGCCGTGAGGCCCCGGCTGCTGGCCCTGCTCGACGCGGTGGTGGTCGTGGCGGCGGCGGGCGCGCTGGCGAGCGCGTGCGGCGATCCCCGGGCGCTGCTGCTGCCGGTGCTGGTGGCCGGTGTGCTGCCCGGTGCGGTCGTCGCGGCCG
>NZ_BAAHAF010000094.1:0-19283 GCF_054777815.1 Angustibacter speluncae
GGCCAGGTCGGCCGCGCCGCCCGCCGACTGCGCGATGCCGGACGTCAGCGCGGGCAGGCCGTCGGCGAGCGCGTCGACGCCGGTGGCGACCCCGGCCGCCCCCGTGGACACCTGCGCCGCCGCGGGCGCGAGCTGCCCGATGCCCTGGCAGAGCGCGACCTCGGTGGGGGTGACCGGCAGCGCGCACGCCTGCTGCAGGCCGGCGAGGCCCTGGGACACCTGCGCCGCACCGCCCGACACCTGGCCCGCGCCGTCGGCGAGCGAGCGGGTCTGCTGGGGCAGGCCCGACGAGCGGTCGCGCAGCTGGGCCAGGCCGCCGGACAGCTGCCCGGCGCCGTCCGCCAGGCCGTCGGCGCCGTCGGCCACGCCCTCGACGCCGGCGGTGAGATCGTCCAGACCCGAGGCGAGGTCACTCGTCCCGTCGGCGAGCCGGGTGGCGCCGTCGGCGGCACCGGTGGCGCCGTCGGCGAGCTGCCCGAGACCGGTCGCGAGGTCCGCCGCGCCCTGCGACGCCGTGCCGAGCTGGGTCTCGAGCCCGCCGAACCCGAGCAGCACCTGCCCGAGGTACTGCTCGGTCAGCTGTCCCCCCACCGTGGCGGCCGCGGCGCTCGCGACCTGCTGGCCGACCAGCGCGGCGACCGGGCTGCCGGCCTCGGCCGTCTGCACCTCGATCGTCGCCTGCCGCGGGTCGTCGCCGGAGATGGACGTCGCGGCGGCCGAGAAGTCCTGCGGGATGGTGATCGCGGCCTCGTAGGTGCCGTCGTCGAGACCCGCTGCGGCGTCGTCGGCGTCGGTGAGCTCCCAGCCGAGCAGCGCGTCGTCGTTCGACGTGAGCTCGCCCGCGAGGAGGCGGCCGGCGAGCACCGGCTGCTCCTCGCCCGTCTCCGGGTCGGTGATCGTCACGGCCTCGTCGAGGTTGACGACGGCGGCCCGCACCTGGTCGACCTGCTGCTCGCGGTCGTCGAACGAGGCGAGGGCGACGGCACCGGCCACGGCGGGGACGAGCAGCGCCACCACGGCGGCGGCGACGGTACGACGGTGGCTCATCGGGCCACCTCCTTCGGGAGCGAGGTCAGGGGGTCGTCGAGGCGTCCGACGACCAGGTGGTCGGAGCCGAGGGCGTCCTCGACGGCCGCGAGATCGTCTGCGGCGCAACCGAGGACGGCGGTGCGTCCGGACTCGACCACCCGACGGGCGGTGACCACGTGCTCGGCGCCGTCGAGCACGACCAGCGGCGAGCGGCCGTCGTCGTGCAGGAAGGCCGTGCGGGCGAGCACCGCGCCCTGCTCCTCCGGCAGCACCCGGTCGAGCACGACCAGGTCGCCGGACGTGGGCCGCACCCGACCGGCCAGGACGGCGAGGAGCGTGCGCCGCGCGACCGGGTCGTCGTCGACGACGGCCAGGACGGTGCGCGGGGCGGCGGTGAGGTGCACGTCGCGCAGCACGACCGTCCCGTCGACCTCCTCGAGGCCGACGCCGGACGCGCGGACGGCCACCGGGCCGTGCCGCTCGACCCACGCCTCGTGGTCGAGGTGGTGCGCGAGCGCCTCGCCCTCGATGTCGAGCGAGGGCAGCAGGCGGTCGAGCCAGCGGGGCAGCCACCACGCGCGGCGTCCGAGCAGGGTCATGACCGCCGGCACCAGCGTCATCCGCACGACGAACGCGTCGACGAAGACGCCGACCGCGAGGCCGAGGGCGATCGGCTGGATGATCGTGTCGCCGGACGGCACGAACGCCGCGAAGACGGCGATCATGATGACGGCGGCGGCGGTGACCACGCGGGCGCTCGAGATGAAACCCGTTCGCACCGAGGCCTTCGCGTCGCCGGTGTGCACGAAGTCCTCGCGCATGCGGGAGACGAGGAAGACCTCGTAGTCCATCGCGAGCCCGAACAGCACGCCCATCAGGATGATCGGCAGGAAGCTGATCACCGGCCCGGTCGTGGCGTTGAGGACGTCGGCGCCCCAGCCCCACGAGTAGACCGCGCCGATGGTGCCGAACGACGCCAGCACCGAGAGCAGGAAGCCGAAGGTGGCCTTCACCGGCACCCAGATCGAGCGGAACACGACCGTCAGCAGCAGCAGCGACAGGCCCATCACGACCAGGCCGAACGGTACGAGGGCCGCGCCGAGCTGGGTGGAGACGTCGATCTGCAGGGCGGTGGCGCCGGTGACGCGCACGTCCGAGATGCCGTGCTGCTCCTCGAGCTCGGGGGCGAGCGCCCGCAGGTCGTCGACCAGCGCGGCGGTGGCCTCGTCGGTGCCACCGGTCTCGGGGACGACCTGCACGAGCCCGGTGTCGGCGGTCTCGTTCGGCGTGGCCAGCGGGACGTCGGCGACGCCCGGCAGCGCCTCGATCTGCTCCTGCACGTCGGCCATCACGCCGAGCGGGTCGGTGGTGCTGATGATGTCGGCGGTCACCAGCAGCGGGGAGTTGAACCCGGGACCGAAGCCCTCCTCGACCAGCTCGTAGGTCTCGCGGACGCCGGTGCCCTCCTCGGCGGTGCCGTTGTCGGGCAGCGCGAGGTGCATGTCCTTGGCGGGCACGGCGACCGCGCCCAGGGCGGCCACGACGAGCAGGGTCGTGACCAGCGGACGGCGGGTGACCAGGTCGACCCAGCGCGCACCGAGCGTGGTGCGGGTGGCGCCGGTCTCGCGCCGGAAGCGGGACGGCTTGGGCCGCAGGCGCTCCCCGAACAGCGACAGGATCGCGGGCAGCACGGTGAGCGCGACGACCACGGCGACCGCCACGGTGGCCGCGGCGGCCGCACCCATCACGGTGAGGAACGGGATCTGCGCGACGCCCAGCCCGAGCAGCGCGATGACGACCGTGGCGCCGGCGAACACGACGGCGCTGCCGGCGGTCGCGAGCGAGCGCGCGATGGACTCGTGCACGGCGACGCCCTCGGCCAGCGTCGCGCGGTGTCGCGAGACCACGAACAGCGCGTAGTCGATGCCGACGGCCAGGCCGATCATCAGCGCGAGCGTGGGGGAGGAGGAGTTGACGCTGGTGACGGCCGTGGCGGCGACCAGGCCGCCCATGCCCACGGCGACGCCGATCAGGGCCGTGACCAGGGGGATGCCGGCGGCGAGCGCGGAGCCGAACGTCAGCGCCAGGACGACGAGGGCCACCACGACGCCGAGGGCCTCGGTGACCGACAGGTGCACGCCCTGCTCCTGCAGCGCCTGCCCGCCGAGGCTGGTGGTGAGGTCGGAGCCTGCGGGCGCGGCCGCGGCGTCCTCGAGGGCGCTCACGGTCTCGTCGGCGACGCCGGCCTGGTCGCTGTCGAGCTGCACCTGGACCAGTGCGTACCGGCCGTCGTCCGACAGCGTCCCGCCCTCGGCGAGCGGGTCGGACGCGGCGCTCACGTGCTCGACGTCGCCCAGGCGGGCGACGAGGTCCTCGACCTCGGCGCGGTGCGCGTCGTCGGTCAGCCGCTCGCCCTCGGGGGCGACCACGACCACCTGCGCGGAGGCGCCGGCGGCCTGCGGGAAGCGCTGCTCGAGGGCGTCCAGGCCCTGCTGGCTCTCGGTGCCGGGGATGGAGAACTCGTCGTCGAACGACGGGCCGGTGACGGCGGCCAGGCCGAGGACGCCGAGCACGACGACGAGGGACGCGAGCAGCACGCGCCACGGGTGCGCGGCGCTGGTGCGCCCCCACCGGTACAGGGCTGACGACACGGGCTGACCTCCGAGATCTCGATACCGCTCAGTATGCAATACTGGACGGTATGCCGATACCGTTCGGTATGGCAAACCGGGGACCCGTCCGGCGCACCTAGCCTGGGAGCACGATGACCACGACCACCCCGACGACGTCGGCCCGCCGCACGGCCACCCGCGCGAAGCTGCTCGAGGCCGCCTTCGAGGTGTTCGCCGAGAAGGGGCTGCACGGCGCGAGCGTCGACGACCTCGCCGCCGCCGCCGGGTTCACCAAGGGCGCGCTCTACTCGAACTTCGCCACCAAGGAGCAGCTGTTCGGCGCGGTGATCGACGAGCAGGGGCACCGGATGATCGCCGCGGTGCGCGAGGTGATGGACAGCCACGCCGTCGACATCGACGGGCACGCCGAGCTGGGTCCCGGTCCGGACGCCGACGTCGCGCTGCTGCAGGAGGTGCTCGAGGGCCTCGACGGCATCGGTCACCGCTGGTACCTGCTCGAGACCGAGTTCGAGCTGTACGGCCTGCGCAGCCCGGAGGGGCGCGACCTGTACGTCGCGCACTGCACGCACTTCCGCGCCGAGCTGGGCGCGCTGCTCGAGGAGCTGCTCACCCGCAAGGGCCGGCGGCTGCTGGTGCCGCCGGAGCAGCTCGCCGAGATCGTCGTGGTCGTCTACATGAACCACATCGCGCAGGGCCTGCTCGACATCGTCCCGGCGGGCGCGGTCGGACTGCTCGACGGCGTCCTGCCGGGCATCTTCGAGTCCTTCAGCGAGCCGGACGGGTCCGGGCGCGCCTGCTGACCCCGCGCCCGCGGTCCGCACACACCCTCGGTGCTCCGCACACACCCTCGTGCTCGTGTGCCGACCGCGGGAGCTGTGTACGAGCGCCCTTGCTCACTCGAACAGGCAGAACGGGTGGCCGGCGGGGTCGAGCACGACCCGCACGTCGGCCTGCGGCTGCTCGTCGGCGGGGCGCGCGCCGCACTCGACGGCCCAGGCGAGGGCGGCGTCGAGGTCGTCGACCCACAGGTCGAGGTGCACGGTGGCGAGCTGCTCGCCCTCGCGCGCGGGCCACACCGGGGCGCGCCAGTGCCGCTCGAGCTCGAAGTTCAGCGTCAGGTGCTCGGTGCGCACCTGCGCCCAGTCGGGCTCCTCGGCCGACACCTCGACGTCGAGCAGCCGCGCGTAGAACGCGGCCAGCGCCCGCGGGTCGGGCGCACCGATCGTCAGGGACGTGGCGCGGATGCGCGGGACGCTCACTGCAGCAACCCCTTCCGGTGGGCCAGGGTGACGGCCTCGGTGCGGCTCGACGCCCCCAGCTTGGCCATCAGGTTCGACAGGTGCACGCTCGCCGTCTTCTCGCTGATGTGCAGCCTCGCACCGACCTGCCGGTTGGTCAGCCCCTCCGCGACCAGCGAGAGCACCTGCTGCTCACGAGGGGTGAGCACGTCGTCAGCGGGACGCACCAGCTCGACGCCGATGTCGAGCCGGCTGCGGACCGCGGACGCCTCGACCGCCCGGCGCAGCGGCTCCGCTCCGAGCGCGACGGCGACCCCGTGCGCGGACGCGGCGGCCGCAGCGGCGTCGGTGGACCGCTCGGCCCGCAGCAGCGCCTCGGCGAGACGCCACCGGCTGCGGGCCTGCTCGTACGGGTAGCCGTAGCCGAACGCCTCGACGGCGGTCTCCCACGACGCCACCTCGTCGTCGGAGCGACGCAGCCGCGCGGCCTCGGCCTCCGCCCGCCGCAGCCAGGCGACCCCCTCCGGCCCGAGACGTCCCGAGCGCGGACGCCCCTTGTCGGCGGTGTCGCGCACCCGCGCCAGCAGCCGGTCGCCGTGCGCCAGCGCGCGGGTGACCGCGTCGTCGTCGCGGACGAGCCGGGCGGCGTCGGCGAGGTCGGCGGACGCCGCGATGCCGAGCGCACCGAGCCAGATGCCGCCGAGCGAGAAGTCGCCCCACTGCTGGGCGAGCGAGGCCAGCGCCTCGTCGGCCAGCGCGAGCGCCCCCTCGTGGTCGCCCTGCCAGGTGAGCAGGTCGACCCCGCACCCGCCCGACACCAGCGCGATCTGGCCGTCCTCGTGCCACGCCGACCGCAGCGCGCGCACCTTGTCGTCGGTACCGGGCAGCCCGCGTCCGACCTCGGCGTACAGCGCCGCGGTCGCGAGCCGGTTCGCGACCAGGTCGGGCGGTTGCTCGCCGGCGGCCTCGGCGGCCGCGAGCGAGCCGTCCCAGTCGCCGACGGTGTACCGGACGATGATCTGCACGGTGCGGCTCTCGATGCCGAACGCGCTCCAGGTCAGGCCCGCCCGCCGGGCCACCTCGGCGGCGGCGTCGGCCGCGGTCAGCGCCTGCGCGAGGTCGCCGGCGTAGAACCGGTTGACCGCGATGTTGTAGGCGATCCGCAGGTGGGTGCCTGCGTCGCCGGACGACGTCGCCGGCTCCAGGGCCTCGACCAGGTGCTCGTGCGAGAGGTCCATGTCGCCGTCGGCCCAGTCGACGACGGCGAGGGTGGCGAGCAGGTCGGCCTCGGCCGACTGCATCCCCGCCGCGCGGGCTGCCGCGAGCGCCGGCAGCGCGACCTCGCGCCCCTCGACCTCCTGGTCGATGTTGATCAGCGACTTGGCCAGCGTCGCGGCCGCCCACACGCCGTCGGGGCTCGCGAGGTCGTCGGCGAGCAGGTCGACCGCCCACCGGGCGTGCCGCAGGCCCTCGTCGTCGCGGTCGAGCAGGTACAGGTGCTGCGCGAGCGTGCGCGCGATGCGCGCCCGCCGGTGCCGGTCGCGGCCCGCGGCGTGGGCCAGCGGCGACTCGGCCAGCTCGACGTCGTGCTGCAGCGCTCCCGCGCGACCGGCGGTGACGCACGCGCGCAGCTCGACCTCGTCGAGGTCGGCGCCGGCGACGGTTGCAGCGTCGGGCACGGCGTCCCAGAGCTGGAGCGCCTGCTCGAGGTGGCGCAGCGCCTCCGAAGGGGCGCGGACGGCGTCGGCGTCGTCGGCCGCCTGCACCGACGCGGCGAAGGCGCCGGGCAGGTCGTTGCTCGCCAGGTGGTGGTGGGCGAGCGCGGCCGCGGTGCCGCGGTCGGTGCCCTCGGCCAGCGCCCGGGCGTAGGTGGCGTGCGTGCGCACCCGCTCGCCGGGCAGCAGGTCGTTGTAGACGGCCTCGCGCAGCAGCGCGTGCCGGAACCGGTAGCCCTCGCGCTCGTCCGGGACGAGGACGTGGTGGGCGACCGCCTCGCGCAGCGCGGCGTCGACGTCGGTGGGCGGCAGCCCCGAGGCCGCCAGCAGCAGCCGGTCGGTCACCCGACGGCCGGCGACGCTCGCGACCCGCACGAGCTGCTGCGTGGGCGCGGAGAGCTGGTCGAGCCGGCCGGTGAGCACGTCGGCGAGCGTCCACGGCAGCTCGGCCAGGCCGTCGGGACGACCGCCGTTCGAACGCGCCGCGGCCAGCAGCTCCTCGGCGAAGTAGGCGTTGCCCTCGCTGCGGCGGTGCATCGCCGACACCACGCCGCGGGCGACCGGCGCGCCGGTCAGCAGGCCGAGGTAGCCGGCGAGCTCGTCCTCGGTGAACGGCTCGAGGTCGACGCGCTCGACGACGGGCAGCCGCGGCAGCTCGCCCAGCAGCGGACGCAGGGGGTGCCCGCGGTGCAGGTCGTCGGAGCGGTAGGTGGCGACGACGAGCACCCGCTCGTGCCGCAGGCGGGAGGCGACGAACCGCAGCAGGTCGCGGCTGGAGGCGTCGGCCCAGTGCAGGTCCTCGACCACGAGCAGCACGGGACCGCGCTCGTCGCCGAGGCGTCCGAGCGCGGTGTGGACGGCGTCGAAGAGGGGGAGCCGGTCGTCGTCGCCGGCGTCGGGCCGGGCGGTGCCGCGGCCGAGCAGGGGCTGCAGGGCGGGCAGGTCGTCGACGGCGGGCGCGGTGGCGGGGTCGGACGCGGCCTGGCCGAGGGCCTCGGCGAACGGCAGGTAGGGCAGGCCGGAGCCGCCGAGGTCGACGCACTGGCCGGTGAGGACGAGGGAGCCACGGCGGCGGGCGACCTCGACCAGCTCGCGCACGAGCCGGGACTTGCCGACCCCCGCGTCGCCGGCCACCAACCAGACCCCGGGACGACCGTCGCCCGCGGCCGCGAGCGCGTCGGCCAGGGCACGCACCTGCGCGGTGCGCCCCACCAGCGCGACGTCCTCGCGAGCCACGGGCGACATCGTGTCATCCGGGTCCGTCAGGGTCGTGCCCGTTCCCGGGGTGGTCCCCACGGCGCGCCGCCTCAGGCGGCGCGGTGGGTGGTGGTCCCGAGCCCGCCGAGCGGGAGGTGGGACCGGGTGCCGGTGCTCGCGTCGGCGGGCGCGGGCTGCGTCCGGGTGCGGAACCGGCGGGTGCTGCGGAAGGACGAGCGGACGTCCTCGCGGCGGTAGGTGATCTCGGCCTGCAGGGCCGGGTCGAAGGTGTACACGGTGTCCTCCTGGTCCGTCGTCGGGGACCGTCCTCGACGACACCCACCACGGTGCTGCTGAGACGCCGGGGGCGGGATCGGCAGAGCGAGCCGTCCCCGCACCGTCCCGGTCGCGACCGGCCTGAGGTCGCGGACGCCTCGCCTGAGGTCGCCGCGGGGCCCGTCTGAGGCCCCTCAGAGCACCGGACGTCCGGGACCTCGCGGACGGCCTGCGTACGCTCGCCCCGTGAGCGCGGACGAGGAGCGGCTGGCCCGGGCACGAGCGCAGTTCTCCCCGCAGGTGGTGCACCTGAACACCCCGACGCTGGGGCTCGCGCCGCGCCGCACGCTCGACGCCGTCCGCGCCGCGCTCGACGAGTGGGGCGCCGGAACCGTCGACGCCCCCTCGTACGACTCCGCGGTCGACCGGTCGCGCCGCGCGTACGCCGAGCTCGTCGGCGTCGCTCCCGACCGGGTCGCGATCGGCAGCCAGGCGTCGGTGCTGGTCGGGCTCGTCGCGGCGGCCCTGCCCGCCGGTGCGCGGGTGGTGGTGGCGTCCGACGACTTCACCAGCGTGCTCTTCCCGTTCCTCGCCCAGGTGCCGCGCGGGGTCGTCGTCGAGGAGGTGCCGCTGGAGCAGGTCGTCGACGCCGTGCGCGCCGGCGCCGACCAGGTGGCGGTGTCGGCCGTGCAGTCGCGCGACGGCCGGGCGCTCGACCTCGACGCGCTCGCGGACGCCTGCGACGCCTCGGGGACGCGCAGCCTGGTCGACCTCACCCAGGCCGCGGGGTGGCTGCCGGTCGACGCGTCCCGCTTCGACGTCACGGTCGCGAGCGCCTACAAGTGGCTGCTGTCGCCGCGCGGCGCCGCCTACCTCACCGTCCGCGAGCAGGTGCAGGACGACCTCGTGCCCCACGGCTCCGGCTGGTACGCGGGCGACCGCCCGTGGGAGAGCATCTACGGGACGCCGCTGCGCCTCGCGCCCGACGCCCGCCGGTTCGACGCCTCGCCCGCGTGGCACGCGTGGGTCGGTGCCGCCGAGTCGATGGACCTGCTGCTCGACGTCGGGCGGGACCTGTTGCACCGCAACGCAATCGGTCTGGCCGACCGGTTCCGTGCCGGTGTGGGGCTGGACGCGGGTGACTCGGCGATCGTGTCGCTGGACGTCACGCCCGAGGGACAGGAGCGGCTCGCCGCGGCCCGGGTCGTCGGGTCGGTGCGGGCCGGTCGCGTGCGCCTCGGCTTCCACGTCAGCACCACCGAGGACGACGTCGACGTCGCGGTCGCCGCGCTCGCCGGCCACGTGGTCCGGTGACCACCTCGCACGGGCCGCGCGAGCTGGTGCCGGGTGTGCACGTCGCGACCAGTGCGCTGTACGCCACCACCAGCACCGTCGTGGTGCGCGGCGGTGCCGCCCTCCTGGTCGACCCCGCGTGGCAACCCAGCGAGATCGTCCGGATCGCAGACCATCTCGACGATCACGGGCTCGTCGTCACCGCCGGCGTCGCCACCCACGCCCACCACGACCACCTGCTGTGGCACCCGCGGTTCGGTGGCGCGCCGCGGTGGGCGTCGGCCCGCACGGTCGAGCTCGCCGTCGAGCACCGCGACGACCTGGTCGCGCAGCTCGGACCCACCGCCCCGGGCTGGATGACGGACCTCCTCGGCCTGGTGCGCCCGCTCGACGGCCCCACCGTCCCCGAGCCGTTCGGCCCGGACGCGGACGAGCCCGTGGAGGTGGTCGTGCACGACGGCCACGCGCCCGGCCACACGACCGTGTCGTTCCCCGACCGCGGCCTGCTCTGCGTCGGCGACCTGCTGAGCGACGTCGAGCTGCCGCTCCCGTTCTGGCCGGACGACCTGCCCTCGTACCTCGCAGGTCTCGACGTTCTCGCGCCGCACGTCGCCCGCGCCCGCTGGCTCGTCCCCGGCCACGGCACGCCGACCGACGACCCGGTCTCGCGGCTCGACGCCGACCGCCGCTACCTCGACGCGCTGCTGCGCGGCGAGGACCCCGACGACCCGCGTCGCGCCGACCCCGAGATGGAGGAGCACCACCAGCGGCTCCGGGTGCTCGCCCGCGAGCTCGCGGACGGCTGACGGACCGGCGCTCAGGCCTCGCCCTCGTCGCGGCACAGCAGCACCAGCCGCGCGGCCTCCACCCGGTACTCGAGCAGCGCGTGCGCGCGCTCGTCGCCGCCGTCCTTCTCGGCCGCCGCCTGCGCGAGCGGCTGCAGCACCTCGGCCTGCTCGGCGACCTCGCGCGACGGCCAGTCGCGCGCCTCCAGCGCGAGCGTCCCGGCCACCGCCGCGAGGCGGCTGCGGGTGGCGTCGTCGAAGTCCTGGAACGGTTCCTGCCCCAACGGTTTCAGCAGGTCGTCGGCGTACCCGATCGCCGAGACCGCCTGCCGGCAGGCGTCACCCTCGTCGGTGTACGACGCGAGGGCGTCGTCGGGCCCGGACGAGCACGCGGCGCACAGCACCACGGCCGCCGGCACCACCGCCGCCGGCACCACCGCCCCGTGGACCCTCACCTGCCCGCCCTCACCGTGCGCCCGCCACCTCGGCCACCACCTCGAGCAGCCGGTCGACCTCGTCGGCGGTCGTGTACGGCGCGATGCCGGCGCGCACGGCGCCGGTGTCGCCGAGCCCCAGCCAGCGGGAGGCCTCGAGGGCGTAGAAGTGGCCGGCGGGGGCGTTCACGTCGGCCGCCGCCAGCCGGTCGGCCACCTCGGCCGACCCCACGCCCTCGACCTCGAACAGCCGCGTCGGCGTGCGGTGCGGCGCCGACCCGACGAGCCGCACCCCGTCGGTCGCGGCCAGCCCGTCCTCGAGCCGGCGCACCAGGCCCTCCTCGTAGGCGTCCAGCGCGGTCATCGACCGCACCAGCCGCTCGCGCCGCGATCCCTCGCCCGGGACGAGCGCGGCGAGGTACTCGACCGCCGCCGCCGCACCCGCCATCAGCTCGTACGGCAGCGTCCCCAGCTCGTACCGTTCCGGCACGGCGTCGGTCGACGGCAGCAGCCTGTCGGGTGAGAACCGTTCCAGCAGAGCGGCGTCGGCCGCGAGCACACCGCAGTGCGGACCCAGGTACTTGTACGGCGAGCAGGTCAGCAGGTCGGCACCCAGGGCGCCGCGGTCGACCACGGCGTGCGGCGTCAGGTGCACCGCGTCGACGCAGACCAGGGCGCCCACCGCGTGGGCCGCAGCCGAGACCGCCGGGACGTCGGGCCGCGTGCCGAGCAGGTTGCTCGCCCCGGTGACGGCGACGAGCCGGGTGCGGTCCGACAGCACCTCCTCGACGTCGGCGACGTCGAGGACCCCTGTCTCCCGGTCGAAGCCGGCCCACCGCACGGTCGCGCCCGCGCGCTCGGCGGCGACCACCCACGGCCGGATGTTGCCGTCGTGGTCGAGGCGGGTGACGACGACCTCGTCGCCGGGCCCCCAGTGCTGCGCCATCGCGCGCGCCACCTCGAAGGTCAGCGCGGTCGCGCTGCGCCCGAAGACGACACCTCCCGGGTCGGTCGCGAGCAGGTCGCCGAGCGCCGCGCGGCACCCGACGACGACGTCCTCGGCGCGGCGGGCGGCGGCCGTCACCGTCCCCCGGTTCGAGATCGACGAGCCGAGCGTCGACGCCACCGCGTGCGCCACCTGCCTGGGCACCTGGCTGCCGCCGGGTCCGTCGAAGTGGGCGGTGCCGGAGGCGAGGGCGGGGAAGTCCGCCCGCACCCGCTCGACGTCGTAGGACGGCGCTGCGTCAGCGATGGTCACGGTCGCAGCATGCCACCGCGGCCGTGACCGCGAGGGACGGCCTCAGCCGGTGACGAGCAGGTCGGGGACCGAGACGAACCCCTCGCGGCCGATCACCAGGTCGACCGTCGTCACGCCGTCGGGGAGCGGGGGGAACGTCGCGGTGACCAGGAGCGGCTGCGGCCCCACCTGCAGCGGCAGGTTCGGGCAGGTGCACGCCTCGCGGTAGTCGTCGAACTGCAGCGGCAGGTACCGCTGGCCCGACACTCGTCGTCGACGAGCGCCATCGACCGGCCGAAGTTCTGCCCGTCGTACCGCTCGTCGCGGAACTCGACGGGTCCGACGGCGTCCTCGGTGTCGGCGGACCAGCGCAGCGTCACCAGGGTGGCGGTGTCGTCGCGGCGCACACCGAGCACCTCGACGGTGTGGGTGGCGCCGGAGGCGGTGGTCCCGGTGCCGGTGCCCACGGCCGGCGCCTCGAGACCCGCCTCGGCGGCGTCGAGCACCTGCTCCCAGAGCTCGTCCGGGGGCGGCCCCTGCGGCTCGGGCTCGGCGGTCGGCCCGCCGCGACCCTCCTCGGTCGGAGCGGGCTCGTCGCCGCCGAGCAGGCTGCACCCGCCGAGCACCGCGACCACCAGCGCGGCGGCCCCCAGCCCGCGCAGACCCCGCACCGCGCGCCTCACCGGTCACCGGCCGTGTACGTGACGCTCACGCGGCGGTTGGCCTGCTGGCCCTCGGGCGTGCCGTTGTCGGCGACCGGCTCGCTCTCCCCGCGGCCGTCGACGGCGAAGGTGAGCCGCTGGTCGGCCAGCGCCGGTTGCAGCACGGCGGCGACCGACTGCGCGCGGCGCAGCGACAGGTCCTGGTTGTAGGCGTCGGACCCCTGGTCGTCGGTGTGGCCGGTGACCGTGACCTGCCCGGTCGCGCCGTCGGCCGCGACCCGCTGCGCCAGCTCGGCCAGCGTCGTCTGCGCCTGCGGGCTGAGGTCGGCGCGGTCGAAGGCGAAGAGCACGTCGGCGGCGAGGTCGACGGTGACGCTCCCGTCGCGCTCGCTCACCAGGAGCGAGGCGTCGAGCGCCTCGACGACGCTCGTGAGCGGGTAGGTGAAGCGCGCGACGTCGTCGACGTCGTCGACGTCGGTCCGGTCGACCTCGGGCCAGCCGGTGCCGAGCAGGACCGGCTCCTCGGGGTCGGCGGTGGGCTCGAGGTAGCCCTCACGCACCGGGACGTCCGGCACCGTCACGCCGAACAGCAGGTCGACGTCGACCGTCCCGACCTCGTCGGGCAGCTCGGGCAGCACCGCGTACATCACCGCCATCTGCCCGGCCTCGTCCGGCAGCGCCGAGGCGGTGCTGGTGAACGCACTCGGGCTCGACGAGTCGGCGGACGACGGCCGCAGGACGGTGCCGTAGGCGACGCCGCCGACGGTATCGACGACCCGGACCGAGCCGATCTGGTCGCCGCTGATGTACGCGGCACCCACCTGCGGGGCGGCCAGCTCGGACATGCCGCCGTTCTCGATCTCGTCGGTCTCGCGCGAGCCGACGGAGAAGTAGACGACCGTCGCTCCCTCGACCCGCTGCACGCCGTGCACCGCCATCGCGACGAGCGGTCCGTCCGCGGTGTTGTACGGCCGCACGACCGCGGTGCCGAAGGTGCTGACCTCGACGCCCTCGGACGTCGTCACGGTCTCGACGGAGGTCGACCCGTCCGGTGCGGCGCCCGGGCTGGCCGCGGACGACCCCGCCACGGCCAGCAGGCAGGTGGCGACGGCACCTGCGGCCACCGCACGTCGACGACGCACACGCATGACTGGACGACCCCCCGTGGGTCCGGGCACGGCTCGGACGCGCGAAAGTGTAGGTGCACCCGGCGGCGGCGCGGCTCAGCCGGTCCACACCCCGGTGTCCCAGGCCGTCGACAGCACCTGCGTCACGGGCCCGAGGTCGAGCCCCGAGGAGGCGAGCCACTCGTCCGACTCGTAGCTCGCGCAGTACCGCTCGCCCTCGTCGCACAGCAGCGTGACGATGCTGCCGCGCTCGCCGGCGGCCCTCATCTCGCAGGCGAGGTACAGGGCGCCGTACAGGTTGGTGCCGGTGGAGCCGCCCGCCCGCAGCCCGGTGCGCTCGCGCAGGAACCGCATCGCCGCCACCGACGCGGCGTCGGGCACGCCGAGCATGCGGTCGACGACCGTGGGGACGAACGACGGCTCGACGCGCGGCCGGCCGATGCCCTCGATCCGCGACCCGCGGGCGCCGTCGACGGGGTCGCCGCGGAACGCCTTGAGGAACGCCGAGTGCTCCGGGTCGACGACGCAGACGCGCGTGCTCAGCTGCCGGAACCGCACGTACCGGCCGATCGTCGCGCTCGTGCCGCCCGTACCCGCACCCACCACGACCCAGGCGGGGACGGGGTGCCGCTCGGCCCCCATCTGCGTGAAGGTCGACTCGGCGATGTTGTTGTTGCCGCGCCAGTCGGTGGCGCGCTCGGCGTAGGTGAACTGGTCGAGGTAGTGCCCGCCGAGCTCGTCGGCGAGCCGCTGCGCCTCGTCGTAGACCGCGGCGGGGTCGTCGACCAGGTGGCAGCGCCCACCCTCCCGCTCGATCAGCGCGACCTTCTCGGGGCTGGTCGAGCGGGCCATGACCGCGACGAAGGGGATGTCGAGCATCCGCGCGAACCACGCCTCGCTGACGGCGGTGGACCCGCTGGACGCCTCGACGGCGGTGGTGCCCGGGCCGATCCAGCCGTTGCACAGCGCGTGCAGGAACAGCGAGCGGGCCAGCCGGTGCTTCAGGCTGCCCGTGCGGTGCGTCGACTCGTCCTTGAGGTAGAGGTCGACCTCCCAGCCGGCCGGCAGCGGCACGTGCACCAGGTGGGTGTCGGCGCTGCGTCGCGCGTCGGCGGTGAGCCGGCGCACGCGCTCGGACGTCCAGGCGCGGTCGACCGGGTCGCGGGCGGGGACGTCGACCAGGGCGGTGTGCACGGGCGCCATCGTCCCACCCGCGGGCGCGCCGCACTTGGGCCCGCCACCGGGCCTGTGGGCCCAGGGGCCGGCGCGGTCCGCGGACTACCGTGTCGGCGGCGCCTGGTCCACCCGGGACGGCGTCGTGCACGGCACGAGAGGCAGGCAGGCGATGAGCTGGGCGAGCAGCCAGCAGGCGACGGCGGCCCCGCGGGGGGTCCGTGCGGGGCGGCAGCGCGGACCGGTGGTCCGGCACCTGGTGGTCGGCACCCTCGTGCTGGTGCTGGCGTCCGTCGTGGTCGCCGTCCTGGCCTTCTTCATCGCCGGACCCACCGGCAACCCGTCGACCTTCGCCGTCCTGTCGACGCTGCTCGGCCTGCCGGTGCTGGTCTACCTGGTGCGCTGGCGCACCGCGTCGGCCCACCGGGCCGGGGTGCCGGCGTTCCCGTGGGTGCTCGCCGCCGCCGTGCTCGCCTACGTCGTCTCGCCGGTGTCGTGGGGCGGCACCGCGCTGTTCTGGTGGACGGTGGTCGACCCCGGCCCGCTCGCGTTCGCGCTCGACCTGCCGGTGTGGGCCGCGGCCGCCGCGCTCGGCGTGCTGTGGGGCGCCTCGCAGCAGAAGCTCGTCGTCAGCGCCACGCCCTACGGCTGACCCGCACCCGTGACCCGCGCACCGCACGCGCCGCACCGACCGACCCTGGGGGACCCGATGGGCACCGTGAGGACCTACCTGACCGAGCAGGCGCGCCGCCGCCGGCCGCGCTCGGACGCCGGCGCCGGCACGCTCGAGTACGTCGGCATCGTCGGCGTCGCCGCGCTGCTCGCCGTCGCCGTCGGCCTGGCGCTGTCGTCGAACGCACCCGGCGTCGGCAACAAGGTCAGCGCGATCATCTGCAACGTCCTCAGCGGGTTCCAGGGCAGCTGCGGAGGGGTCACCGGGCCGGAGCGCGAGCCCACCGAGCCGTGCGTGCTCGGCTCGAACGGCGACACCATCGAGCTCGGCATCGGCATCACCTTCATCGACCTCGGCGGCAACCGCGGGTTCATCGTCGAGGAGCGCAGCGACGGCACGTTCAAGGTCACCCGCGTGCAGGGCGGCGACGTGCAGGCCACCGCCGGCGCCGGCGCGAGCACCTCGTTCACCATCGCCGACAACGAGTTCGGGTCGGGCGCCTCCGCGAGCATCTCCGGCGGCGTGACCTTCCAGGCCGGCGAGGAGTGGATCGTCGACTCCCAGGGCGCGGTCGACGACCTGACCACGGCCGAGAACTGGAGCCGGGTCGAGGACGCGCTGGCGGCCGGCAACCCGATCGGCTCGATCCTCAAGGGCGCCCGCGACCTGTTCAACATCGGCCCGCAGTTCCCGCCGCCGACGACGGTCTACGTCGCGGGCGGCCTCACCGGCGAGGGCAGCGCGTACGCCGGTGCGGGCAGCGCCACCGCGCAGGCGTCCGGGGCGAGCTCGCAGATGCTGGGCTACAGCCACGACAACCGCAACGGCAACAACACCTTCTACTTCGAGACCACCATCGAGGGCAGCGCCGCCGCCGAGGCCGCCGGCCTGATCGACCAGGTCGGCGCCAACGTCGACGGCCAGATCAAGGTGAAGACCTCGGTCACGGTCGACTCCGACGGCAACATCACCAGCGTCTCCCGGTCGGCGCTCGCCGCCGGCAGCAGCGCCGGCCTCACCAACGTGCTGTTCGGCGGCGACTTCTCGCCGGTCACCAGCGACCAGGTGGCGGCCGGCACCCAGTGGGACGCCACCCTGCCCGTCCGCAACGACCGCGACCTGCAGGCGGCGCTCGGCCTGCTGGCCAGCTCGGGGGTCAACCCGCTCGGCATCGGCGTCAACACCGAGCCGGGTGGCTTCGAGCCCGACCCGCTGGGCAACGACTTCATGGCGGCCGTGCGCGACCGCGGCGACCTCACCCGGTACGACGTCGAGCTCGACGACACCACCTGGCTGGGCGGCAGCGGCGAGGTCGCCGTCGGCGCCAAGATCGGCCTCAACGGCTCGTACAGCACCAGCGAGATGAACGCCTCCGGCCACCAGTACTGGGACGGCACCCGGTTCGCGGACCGCACGAACTGCTGAGGCGCGCGGCCCCCACCCGTACCCTGGGAGGGGCCGCGACGGGGACGAGGACGAGGACATGCGACAGATGACGGTGCGGGCGGTCTCGCTGCTCGCCGCGACGGCGGTGGCGGTGCTGGCGGCCGGTGGGTGCGGCCTGGTGGGGGGCACGGTGGACCAGCAGGGCGACGGGACCGACTTCGCGCAGCCCACCGACGAGGCGCCCGAGACGCTGGGGCCGATCACCGAGGCGCCGCGCGACACCCGCGAGGTGCAGGGGCAGGGGTTCGTCCTGCACGCGCCCTCGGAGTTCCAGCAGACCGACCGCGAGGGCCCCGGCGGGGTGCAGATGGTCGTGCTCGGCAAGGCGTCCAACCGCTCCGGCGGCGTGGTCGAGGTGGTCGTGTTCACCGAGGAGGACCCGCAGTCCACCGCCCAGGAGCAGATGTACGGCCTGGCCGGGCAGAAGGAGATCGCCGGGGCCACCGACATCGTGCGGCAGGCCGTCGAGTGGCCGGCCGCGACGTCCGGCGTGCTGGTGCGCTGGACCGAGCGCACGGCGACCGCCCAGGGCGAGATCACCCAGCGGTTCGCCCAGCTGGCGCTCGAGCGCGAGAACGGCGACATCGTCACGGCGATCGCGGTGGCGCCCGAGGAGGAGTTCGACGACTCCGGCGCGCTCGAGGTGCTGCGCACGCTGACGCTGGAGGGCGCGTGACCCGCGCCCGCCGCGCGGGACGGTGAGCCCGGTGCTGCGTCGCAAGCGCCGGACCTCGGTGTCCGCGCGCCGGTTCGCGGTCCAGGCCGGTGCCCTGGTGCTCCTGCTCGTCCTCGGCATCGCCGGCGTCGTCCTCGGCGTGCTGGTGCAGTCGACGCCCGAGCGCCGCGACGCCGTCGCCCTCGAGGTCGGCGGCTTCTACACGGTGCCGCAGCGCGTCCCCTTCGTCGGCGACGTCGTGGTGTACGGCACCCCGCCCGAGGGCGAGCGGCCCGACCTCGACGAGCTCGGCTGCTCGGTGACCGCCGGCGGCGGCCCGCTGTCGACCGAGGCCGCCCGCAGCGAGGACCGGCTCGTGGTCGACGGCGTCGGGCTCGTGCCGCTGGTGTCGTTCCCCGGCGCCGAGGGCCACAGCATCGGGTGCAGCGGTCCGGCCGCGCAGGCGTCCGCGCCGCTGTACGTCGTGCCCGGCGGCAACAGCCGCGCGCTGATCCCGCTCGCCGGGTACAGCGTCGCGGTCCTGGCGATCCCGCTGTCGGTGCTCGGCCTGCTGTACCTGCGCTGGTCCCGGGTCTGAGACCCCGGCCGTGCCGCAGCGTCTCGACGCCGCCCTCCGCGCCGCCCTCGACGCGCTGCGCGCCCCGGTCGCCCCCCGCCCCGGTGCGCCCGCACCGCCCGGGCCGCGCGCCGAGCTGCTCGACCTGTTCGACGCCCAGCTGCGCTCGCGCTGCGCCGACCTGGTCACCCGGGAGCTGCGGGCCCGCGGACGCGGGTACTACAGCATCGCCTCGGCCGGTCACGAGGCCGACGCGGCCGTGGCGGCCGCCCTGCGGCCGACCGACCCCGCCCTGCTGCACTACCGCTCCGGGGCGTTCTACGCGGCCCGCGCGCAGCAGGTCGGTGGCATCGACCCGGTCCGCGACGTCCTGCTCGGGGTGATGGGCGCGGCCGACGACCCCGTGTCGGGCGGCCGCCACAAGGTGCTCGGGCGGCACGAGCTGGCGGTCGTCCCGCAGACCTCGACCATCGCCTCGCACCTGCCGCGCGCCGTCGGGCTCGCCTTCGCGCTCGGCCGCGCCCGCCGGCTGGGCGTCGAACCCGCCTTCCCGGCCGACTCGGTGGTGGTGTGCAGCCTCGGCGACGCCTCGGTCAACCACTCGACCGCGACCGGCGCGGTCAACGCCGCGGTGCAGACGGCCTACCGCGGGCTGCCGATGCCGCTGCTGCTCGTCTGCGAGGACAACGGGCTCGGCATCAGCACCCCGACGCCGGCCGGCTGGGTCGAGCACGCGCTCGGGTACCGTCCCGGCCTGCGGTACGTGCACGTGCGCGGCACCGGCACCTGGGAGGTGCTCGAGGCGGCCCGCGAGCTGGCGGCCTGGGTCCGCCGGCACCGGCGGCCGGCGCTGCTGCACCTCGACACCGTCCGGTTCCTCGGCCACGCCGGCACCGACGTCGAGAGCGCGTACCGCGCCCCCGCCGACGTCGCCGCCGACCTGGCCCGCGACCCGCTCGCGGTGCACGCCCACGACCTGGTGGCGCACGGCCTGGCGGACGCCGACGAGCTGCTGGCGCGCTACGACGGCGTGCTCGAGCGCAACCGCGCGGTGGCCGCCGCGGTCGGGCACCTGCCGCAGCTGCCCGACGCCGTCGCCGTCACCGGGCCCCTCACCCGCACCGCGCCGGACG